>NZ_CAMZCS010000014.1 GCF_947305105.1 uncultured Fibrobacter sp.
GTGCTAAAGCACTAAGTGGTCAAAGGTAGTCTCTATTTTCTAGCCTCTCGCCTCGTGCCTCATTTTTTTCTATCTTACCTTTTCGTGATTGATTTTGTGAAAATTGCGGGCCTTCTTGTCGGGTTTTGTGCCTGTGTCGCCTTTGCTGAGCCTTCTGCTGCCCCAGAAACGGGTGCTGCCGGTTGCTCTGATGGCGTTGTGGTCTCGTCCATTGAATTCAAGGGGCTTGAACATACGAAGCCGCGCGTCGTGGAACGCGAACTTTTGAACAAGGTGGGGGAGCCGTTCTCTGCCGAAAAGTTCGAAACCGAAAAACTCCGCCTGCAAGACCTCGACCTCTTCACCGAAATCACCGTAACCTGCACCCCCGCAGCCCCCCAGCCCACGAACCTCGAGCCTCGGGCCTCGAGCCTCACCTACTCCTTCAAGGAAATCTTCCGCTGGATTCCCTCTCCGGCAGGCAAGGAGACCGACCGCGACGGGCTTATGCTCGGTCTTGCTCTTGCGAATCTGAACGTACTTGGCGAAGATATCCGTGCTGAAATCCAGTACCGTACATCCACCGACCCGTTCCTAGACAATAACGAGTACGCTTTATATGTGAGTTCCCCTTACTTTTTCGGCCTCCCGCTCGGCTGGAATTTCGAGTTCCTGCGGACCGACAGCTATGACGATATCCGTGGTTACCAGGACGACAGCTGGCTTGTCGATCTAGACCTGGATTATGCGCTTCTTCCTCACTTGTCTCTCCTGGGTACGCTTGCGGGTAGAGTCTTGGAGAATGCGGCGTTCTTGCCTGAATTCGGTTTGGGCTTTGCGTTCGATTACCGCGACAGCAAGCTTGATACGCGCAAGGGTGTGTATTACGAATACATGCTGACTCACGTGGGTGGCACGGACGAAGACAAGGGGGCCGAGAGCATGGGTAGCGAGAACTACTGGGAACTCTTGACGGATGCCCGCGCCTATTTTACCATGAGCCGTTTCGTGACCGGTGCGACCGCCCTAGTGCGCTTCCGCCCGGGTGACGTGAAGTTTTACGACTACTATTACCACGGGGGGCCGAATACATTCCGCGGGCGTGGAGGTACCCCCATCGGTGGCAAAGAAGATGAGGCCGATTCTGTACGCCTTGGGGTGCACGAGGTCTTGCTCACGCTCGAAGAGCGCTTCGTGCTGATGGAACGCCATGCGGCAAGCGTACTGGGTGTCAATTTCTTCTATGGGGTGCAGCTTGTGGCCGGCTTGGACGGAAGCCTCCTGTGGGACAAGGGGCACCCCGGTTGGGATGATTACGAGGGGGCTGTCTATGGCGGCGTCCATCTGGTGATTCCGGCCCTTGACCGGATCCGTTTTGAGGTCGGTTATAGGCCCGATAGGGGAGAACCTGCTTTCTATTTCGGCTTGTTTGACAAGGTTATTTCGTCTCGCTGGCGCAGCCGCTGACGCTCCCTTGACCTTTTTGTAAAATTTTGTTAAATTTGTGTTGCTTTTTTAATATGGAAGATAAATCGGGCTCAATGTGGGCCCTTGGAGAATAAATGGCAATCAATTATCTAGATCTCCCCATTGGTCGCAAGTACCCCTACGAGGTGGAATGCGTGGTGGAAATCGGCAAGGATACAAGCCTCAAGTACGAATATGACGAGCGCCTGCACGTGTTCCGCCTGGACCGTTGCCTCTTGAGCTCCATGAGCTATCCTTGCACTTACGGCTTTATTCCGAGCACCAAGGCCGACGACGGCGACGCGCTCGACATGCTCATTTACAGCCCGGCTTCGATGATGACGGGCACTGTCTGCACCTGCCGCGTCATCGGTGCTCTCGACATGACCGACGGCGGCAAGAAGGACTACAAGGTGTTGGGCGTCCCGGTGTTCAACCCGCGCCCCATCAAGGACATCAGCGACGTAGACCAGATGTTCTTGCGCATCACCAAGAACTTCTTCCAGAACTACAAGGAACTGGAAGGCAAGGACGTGCAGATTGGCGAATGGCAAGACGCTGCGTTCGCCCGCGAAAAGGTGATTGCCGCCCATCGTGCCTATTTCCAGAACCAGGTGCAGATTCCCGATACATTCTATCAGGAACCCGAACACGGCGACCATCTCCCGCCCGAAGAACTGATTTAGGACGGATAGACTCTTTTTTGTGGGCTGTTTTCTGAGGAAAATAGCCCTTTTTTGTGCTTAAACATGTGATTTATTTTGCATCTGGCGAAAAAAAGTAACCTTGGCTATGTGAAAAGCTGTAAAAAGATGTATTTTTGTAAGCAACTAGTTACAATTCTATAGTAGGCTTGCCTACAGGAGTTAAGATGATTCTAAAACGCTTTTCCTTTATGCTGATGGGCTCCGCAGTTCTTTCTACGGCCCTGCTCCTTGGCGCTTGCGGCGACAGCTCTTCTTCGTCGGGCACCAATGAAGATGATGAACTGGGTGAGGTTCAAGTCAAGGCCAAGTCCTCCAGTAGTAGCAAGAAAAAGACTTCCAGTTCCAGTTCCGAAACATCGGCAAATGATGCTGAAGATCCATCCGATCTCAAGGAGTCCAAGACTCTGGAAGCTCCGTCGAATGTGACCCTTTCGAGACTTGCTCCGAGCGTTTGGGAACTGAGCTTCTCGTACGAAGGAAAGGACGCCGAAAGCTTTGTCGTGCAGCGCTATGCTCCTGGGAATAAGTCTTGGGAAGAATATGACAAAATCGATGCCGAAATGACTCATTTCCTTATCGATGGCGCGAAGAACGGCGGCTATTACTATCGCCTCGCCGCGAAGAACGAAGAGACTCGTTCTGCCTATACAAAGGAAGTGTTCGTTTCGGATGAAGTTGAATATGCCGATGGCATCAAGCTCACTCCTCCTACGGCAAAGCCGAACGTTTCTGAAGAAAACGTGTTGGAAATTGTGCTTACCGGGAACTACCCGAGCAAGGCCATCACGAAATCTATTTACAACAAGGACTCAAAGGGCAAGACCGTTGGTAGCGTTTCTTACGAGGCCCGTTTTGTGACGGGGACCGAGAAGAGCGTCGATACCGTGAAGGTGTCCGTGGATCAGTCCTCCATTTCTAAGACATTCAATAGTGTCGAAGAACAGTGCAATGCCTATGCCCAAATTCGCGTGGTTTGGACCGACAAAAACGGCGAGTCCGATTACGGTGAATGGTCTGACCCGATGGGCACGAAGGCCGGTACGAACACCAACCTCATCGATGAGGATAAACGCTGCGAGGCCAAGGCATCTTCTGGCGATGAAGGTGGCGAGGGCGGTGAAGGCTCCGGCTCCGAAAGCTCCGAGAAATCCAAGGTCGCGTTTGCTGTCCCGTCGAACTTGATGGTGAAGAACCAGGATGCAGGCACGTGGATGCTGGAATGGTCGTACAAGCCGGTTGAAGCTCGTCCTGAAAAGGGTTTTGTCATCCAGAAACTCGACCTTGAAAACAGCAAGTGGGAAGATTTCGATACTACCGGTGCCGGTGTCTACCGTGCGATGATTACTGGCCTTACCGACCCGTACAACTATTTCCGCGTTGCTGCTTTCGACGACGACGGCATGTCCGAGTTCTCTACGGATGTCCTGGTTTCGGTGAGTGAAGCGGATGTCGAGGTCACGGTGGTGAATCCGCCTGCAAACCTTGCGATTGCCCGTATTGCTCCGAGTGTGTGGGAACTCAGCTGGCAGTACGATATCGCCAGCGATAATCCGGATAGGAAGTTCATCATCCAGTCTTCTAAACTGAAAGACTTTGAATGGACTGATGTGGAAACCGATATTGAAGGTGATGTTCGCTATTACCGTATTCAGGGTCGCGACAAGATTGAAACTTATTACCGCATGGCCGTCATCGACAAGGAAGATACATCCGCCTTTACGGAAGCAGTCCAGCTGACTCCGGAAATCCCGTATCGCGAATACATGGCGCTCAACGTCCCTGTTCCGACGATGAAATTTATCAAGTATTACACCACTAATTACGAAGTGGACAAGGATACTTCTACGAAGAACGATGTCACATATGTCGATGGTACTGCGACATACACGATTACGGAGAACTTTATCAGCAAGTATATCGCCGAATCGGAATACACGGATACGATGTATTACGAGGCCCGTTGGTTCACTTCTCTGGAGCATTACAACGACTACAAGATCGGTGGATGCGATGGAAAGAAGACTTCTAATGGCTGCGACAGCTGCTACTGGGAAGAACAGTTCCCGTATCAGGAACCCTCCATTAAGAAGGGCTTCTATGAAAGCGATATCTATCTCCCTGGAAAGGATGGAGATAAGGATACGACGGTGTATACGTACTGCAAACTTTCTACTGGATACAGTCCGTCGGAACATTCCAAGATCTATGATCCTGCAACAGACAAGGACGAAAGAGAGGCTCTCATTGCGATAGAAGTTGCGATGTCCAAGTGCTTGCAGCATTATGTCCGTAACATTTGCGGTTACTATGTACAGATCCGTATTGTCTGGACCGACACGAATGGCGAGACGGACTGGAGCGAATGGACGCAGCCCTTCAGCGTAGCGGACATTAGCGGCGCTGACGATATCTGCGCTAGATAAGAACCGTATTGAAACGATTTAAAATGGCCTCCCTTCGGGGAGGCTTTGTTGTATGAGATAGTAGGAAGTAGACAGTAGGAAGTAAGCAGTGGTTGGTGGTTAGTATTTGTCATTCGCAGGCGCATGACTCGTCGGCTCAGCCATGCCGAAACGCAAGCGTTTTGGCGTGGCATTCGCCTTGGTTGTCATTGCGAGGGGTGAAAACCCCGAAGCAATCTCCATCAGAGAATCTAGAGGCTAGGATCTAGAGACTAGGGGAAATGAGGTCGGCACTTCGTGCCTTTGAGGTATGAGGAATGAGGTCAGTAAACAGTGGTTAGTGTTTGGTGGTTAGGGGGTGATTCCCAAGTTCGACTTTTATTGCTTACTAATTACTTGATAAACTCACTGCTCGTGTCTCGAGCCCCGGGCCTCGAGACTCTAAAACGTAAACCCGCCGAAGATGTTGTTGCTCAGGAAGGGGAGCACGCCGAGCAGCACGACGGCTGCGGAAAGCGCTATGATGATTGTCCTCTGTCGTTTGGTCAGGCGAAGCGGGGAGAGATGATCTTCGGGTTCGTCGATCCAAGCGCTCTTGATGAGTTGCAAGTAATAGTACAGCGCGATAACGTTGTTCAAAACGGCGAAACCGACGAGCATGTAGTGGCCCGTGGTGGCCCCGGCAAAGAACAGGTGGAACTTGCCGAAGAACCCTGCCAGAGGCGGAATACCGGCCAAGCTGAACATGGATATGGCGAGCGCAATGGCGAGGGCCGGGTTCTGCTGGCTGAGCCCGCGTAGAGAATAGAATGTTTCTTCGCGGTGGTGGCCGATGATGCCGAAAATGAAGAACGCGAGGTAGTTCGACACGGCGTAGATGAACAAGTAGTAGATGATTGCCGTGCGTGCCATTTCGATGGGCCCGAGGAGTGCAATCATGATATAGCCCGCCTGCGCGATGGAACTGTATGCCATGAAGCGGCGGAGGCGAGTCTGCTTGAGCGCACCCAGGTTACCGACAAAGAGCGTGGTACCGGCGAGCAATGCGATGAACGGTGCCATTTGCTCCTGAACGGGAGAGAGAGGCCCAAAGACGAGCACCACGAGGAAGGCAATTGCGGCTGTCTTGGAGGTTACCGAGAGAACGGCCGTGACCGGGGTCGGTGCGCCTTCGTAGACATCGGGGGCCCAAGTATAGAAGGGGAACAGCGTAAGCTTGAAACCGATGCCGCAGAACAGGAACAGGATGGCAACCCAGAGCAGGGGATTGGATGTTCCGGCCTCGACGGCGGTGCGGATTTCGTTGAAGTAGATGGAACCCGAGAAACCGTAGAGGTAACTGAACCCGAACAGTTCAAAGGCAGTCGCAACAGAACCCATCATGATATACTTGGTGGCCGCTTCGGAACCCATCTGGTCTTTCTTGTTCCAGGCGGTGAGCGCATACATCGGGATAGTGGCGATTTCGAGCCCGAGGAAGAACGTGAGCATGTCGCACGCCGAGACGATGGTGAATCCGCCGAAGGTGGCGAAGGCAATCGCGCCGGTGAATTCTGCAAACTGGTGCATTTGCGGTTTCCCGTCGGCTCCGTGCTCGAAGTAGTCCTTCGAAAGCCACATGCCGAGCATGGCCGAGAGCATGAGCACTTCGCGGATAAGCACGCCGAAGTCGTCGATTTTCCAGTTGCAGATAAAGAACTTGCCGATGTTATTCGTGAGCGGAATGAAGTTCAGCAAAACGAAAATGACAATGAAACCGATGTTCGCCAAGCGCCAAGGAATCGGCGATCTGTAGCTACAGAAAAGTCGGCTGCCGATGACGAGGAACGGGAACAGCAGCAGGAGCGCGTCGGGAATAATGAAGTTCGGTAGGATAAAGTTCATTTTTTAACCTCCAACCACGGTGGCCGTCGCTGCGGCAATTCTGTTGAATATTGGAGCGATGCTCGTGTCGAGCATGTCGGCTATCCAACCGGGGCAAACACCGATGAAGAGCAGGCAGAGTACCAGGAATGCGATGACAATTTTTTCGCGGATATCCGCATCGGTGAGCGATTCGTATTTTGAGGGCATGTTGCCGTGCAACATGCGGTTCGCCGTCTGCAAGATATAGACGGCTGTCGTCGTGATGCTCAAAATGGCGAGAACCGTCACGAAGCGCGTAATGGTGGAATCTTGCTGGAACGCGCCGATGAAGATGTTGCTCTCGGCGATGAACCCGCTGAATCCCGGCAGGCCGAGGCCTGCGAAGCCCGCGATGACGAACCCTACGCCGAGGAACGGGAGCTTGCGCATGATACCGCCCATCTGGGTGATGTCGCGGGTGTGCGTGCGTTCGTAAATCATGCCGATAGAGGCGAAGAAGAGCCCGGTGAGGAACCCGTGCGAAATCATCTGGAGGCTGGCGCCGCGCAGGCCCACTGGCGTAAGTGCTGCAAGGCCGAGGAATATGAGGCCGAGGTGGCTGATGGAGCTGTAGGCGGTGATGTACTTGAGGTCTTTGTGGCGGATGGCGATGAAGGGGCCAAGGACCACGTTGAAAATCAGGAGCGCAACGACGTAGGGAAGCCAGAATTTGGCTGCTTCGGGCATGAGGAACATGGCGACGCGCAGGCATCCGTAAGCGCCCATCTTCATCATGACGCCTGCCGCGAGCATGGAGACGGCTGTCGGGGCCGCGGAGTGACCGTCCGGGCTCCAGAAATGGAACGGGAACAGGGAACTCGAAACGGCGAATCCCATGAACATGAGGGGGAATGCCCACATCTGGAAATCCATCGGGAGCGAAACCCTGGAAAGTGCCATGATGCTCCAGGTGTCGAGGCCGGACTGGAAATAAATCCCGAACAATGTCGCAAGAATCATCGAGGAGCCGAAGGCGAGCGTCAACGTGAGCTTTTTACCGCCATAGTCCTTTTTCCCGGAACCGTAACCGGCAATCATCAGGTACATGCAGAGCGCTTCCATTTCGTAGAAGGCAAAGAACAGGACGAGGTCCATGCTCATGAACACTCCGTAGACGCTTGTCGCAAGGATCTGGATGAGGGCGAAGAAGATTTTCTGGTTGCCCTTGATGTTCCAGCTGACCAGCATCCCGGTCCAGACAATTGCCGAGGTGAGGAAAAGCAGCAGGATGTTCAGGCCGTCGGCTCCCACGGTGTAATGCGCGTTGATGCTACTGAGCCAAGGAATGTCGGTAAAGAAACGCAACAGGAGCGGGAATGCCTTGGGGTCGGCTGGCTCTGCGCCCATGGTGTAGACCCGGTAGGTCAGGTAACCGATGATTCCCATTACGATGGTGCCGGAAACCGTATGCAGAATCTTGATCAGCTTTATCTTTGAGCTGGGAATGGGCACGCTGATGAACACTGCGAGGAGTGGTATTGCCCAAATAACGTTAAAAAGTAGCGTATCCATAAAAACCTACAGCGGAAGTTGTCCAAAGATTCGCCAGAAAATGACGCCGACGATGAGGGTGCCGAGATAGAAGGGCATGTAGCCCGCCTGCGCGAAGCGTACCAGGTCTCCGAGCTTGTGAATGAACCATACCACGAAGGCGAGGATGCCTTCGATGATGTAGTCCTGGATAAACCTCGATACGCGGGCGACGCCTCCAAAGATGAATTGACGCACCACGGCGTAGTACATCTCGTCGAAATAGAACTTGTGGTAGACGATTTTGTAGAGGCGGGGCCTGTTGGTCTCGTCGAGAGCCTTGCTTATCTTGGCCTTGGGGCTGCAGTAGCATACCCAGGCGATGAAGAGGGCGAGGAGGGCTACGCCGACGGCGATGTAGGGGAGCCACGGGAGTTCTTCGAGCTGGACCAATTGCGGGACGTGCAGTGAACCCGGCTTGAAGTAGTGTTCGAAGAAGCCCTTGGCGATGTAACCGCCGAGGAAACTCGGGATGGCGAGCACGACGATGGGGAGCGTCATGGCGAAGTCTTCCTTGATACGGTGGCCGCGCACGAGATCGCTGCGGGCATCCCCGTGGAATGCGAGGAAGAACATGCGGAACATGTAGAACGTGGTGAGGCCGCTCGTGAGGAGAGCGAGGCCAAAGACGACGTAGTGGTGCCCCTGGAATGCGGCGAGGATGATTTCGTCCTTCGAGAAGAAGCCGGAGAACGGCGGAATTCCCGAAATCGCGAGCACGCAGATGAAGCAGCACCAGTAAGTGAAGGGCATCTTGCTCCAGAGCCCGCCCATCTTTTCGAGGTCGTTCGTGTGGACCACGTGGATGACGGAACCTGCAATGAGGAACAGGCTGCACTTGAAGAAGGCGTGCGTAAAGATGTGGAACGTGGAAGCTGTCCAGCCTGTAGCGACGATGACATCGCCCATGCTGCAGACGCCGAGCGCAAACATCATGTAGCCTAGCTGCGAGAGCGTGGAGTAGGCGAGGATGCGCTTGATGTCTTTTTGCGTGCAGGCGATGACTGCGGCAAATACCATGGTGAATGCGCCCACGACCATGATGAGGGTGAGCGTCCCCTTGCAGATAGCGAAGAAGGGGAAGAGGCGTGCAACGAGGTAGACGCCCGCGACGACCATGGTTGCGCTGTGGATGATGGAAGATACTGGTGTCGGGCCTTCCATGGCGTTCGGGAGCCAGATGTGCATCGGGAACATGGCGGACTTGCCCCAGCCGCCGATAAAGATGAGCACGGCTCCGAGAATGAGCGCATCGGCCTGCGAAATGGTCGTGATGCCGAGGTTGATGGTCGTGTGGTAGAATTCGTGCAAGCTCAAGTCGTTGATGACGGAGAAGTCGAACGAGCCGACGATGTAGCTTACGAGCACGATGCCGCACAGGAAGAAGCTATCGGCGAAGCGGGTGAGAATGAACGCCTGCTTGGATGCGCTGACCGCCGAGGGTTTGTGGTACCAGAAGCCGATGAGCAGGTAGCTGGAAACACCCACCAGTTCCCAGAAGATGAACATCTGGAAGAGGTTTGTTGCAGCGACGAGGCCGAGCATGGAGAAACTGAACAGCGAAAGGAGGCTGAAGAAACGCCCGGCCGAGGGGTCCTTGCGCATGTAGCCAATGCTGTAGATGTTCACCATGAAGCTGATGAAGGTGACGACGACCATCATCATCATGGAAAGCGGGTCGGTAAGTAGGCCGATGTTCGCGTTGAAACCGGCGAAGGGCAGGAAGGTGAATTCGTAAGGAATCACCTTCCCTGGCGCCATCCCTGACGTGAAGTAGTCGACGGCAACGAGGATGGCGCAGGCCGCCGCGATTCCGTTCCCGATGACCGCAATCGCGGCGGCGCCCTTCGCCGAGCGGTTCCCGACGAACAGGCCGTTGATCACGAAGACGAGCAGCGGCAGGAGGAAAATGAAGTAGCTGAGGGTAATTCCGTTAATCATGCAAATCCCTCAACTGGTCGGCGTCAAGGCTGTGGTGGCGACGGTACATGTTGACGATAATGGCAAGGGCGATTGCCATTTCGCATGCCGTGACCGCGATGACGAAAATGCTGAAAAGTGCGCCCGCAGTGGAATCTTTCGCGCTGAAGTAGGCGAAGGAGATAAAGTTGATGTTCGCCGCGTTCAGCATGAGCTCGATGGAAATGAGCATGCCGATGAGGTGACGCCTGCGCATGAGGCCCCATACACCGATTCCAAAGAGGAGGAACGCGAGAATTAGGCAGTTCATCAAAGTCATTCTTTTTCCTCCTTGCTCCTACGCGCAACAGTGATTGCGCAGATGAGCGTCATCAGGAGAAGGATACTTACAATTTCGAAGGGTATCACGAATCCGTCTGCACCGTAGCCGAGGAGGCGGAGTGCAAATTGCTCCAGCGAGGCGTAATTGTCCGGCGAGGCCACGGCGCTTTCTGTCAGTTCGTGGACGGGCAGGATGCACTTGACCATGACGAGCACGAACCCGATCGATATGGCGAAAGCCGTGAAGATGCGCGGGATCTTTGTCGTGAAAGCGTCCTCGCCGAGGTGGCTTGTCAAGAGAATCGTGAAGACGACGAAGATGACGACACCACCGACGTAGACCATCACCTGGGCGAGCGCGATGAATTCGGCGTGGAGCAACAGGTAGAGAATGGCGGTTGTCACGAAGGAGAAAATCAGGAACACGGCGCTCTGCAAGATATTCTTCACGGCGACGGTCATGACTGCCGTTACGAGGATGATGAACGCTACGACGTAAAAGGCGATATCCGTGCCACCCAACGGGAATGTCAGCGGAAAATCGGGAATTGCGAGGTTCGGGAACATTAGCCTTGACCCTCCTTCTTGTTCAAAATCATTTCGAGCGAGGACGGGTCGGTTGTCGCGACCTCGAAGGCCGGGCTCATGACGATGGCGCCAAACGGGCACGCCTCGACGCAAAGGCCACACTGGGTGCAGCTTGCAAAGTGGTAAACGTAGCGGCCCAGCACCTTCTTGCCCGCGATGTTCTTTGTCGGGAGCACGTTGATGCTTGCGTTGGGGCAGGCGCGCTCGCACATGCCGCAGGCCGTGCAGTGGTTGTTGCCCTCTTCGTCCTCGACCATCTCGAGCCTACCACGGTAACGCTCGTGCATCCGAAGCGTCTTCTTGTTTTCGGGGTACTGCTCGGTGACAATTTTCCACGGACTGAGGAAATACTTGAGCGAAACGGAAAGGCCGCATATCAGGCTCCAGGGGCCCGTGATGCAGCGCTTCAAGTAGCGCTTGAAATATTGAACTAACGTAATATTCTCTTGCATAACTTCCTACTGTCTACTTCCTACTTCCTACTAACCACTAATTACTATATACGCTGCGCCTGCACCCAGGAGCAACAAGTTTACTGGCAGCAGGAACTTCCATTCGAAATCCATCAGCTGGTCCACGCGCGGGCGTACGAATGTCCAGCGAACCATCATGTAGCACCAGATCATGAAAAACACTTTGGCAAAGAACCAGACGACTCCGGGAACCATGGTGAGGTAGTTGTCCACAGCGGCAACTCCGATGCAGGGCGCATGGAAACCGCCGAGGAAGCAAGTCGTTGCCAATGCCGAGTTCGTGACGAGCGCGATGTATTCGGCGAGGTAGAACATGGCGAATGGTGTGCCGTTGTATTCCGTGTGGTAGCCGCCGGTGAGTTCCTGTTCCGCTTCGGCGATGTCGAAGGGGGCGCGGTTCATTTCGGCTGTACTCGAAATAAAGAAGAGGATGAATCCGATAAAGCCGAGGACCGGAATCTTGAAGATGAACCAGTCTGCTATGGTGCCGGCCTGGCTCTGCGTGATGCTCATTAGGTTCGTGGAACCCGAAATCATCACGACGAACAGGAGAATCATCGCGAACGAAATTTCGTAGCTGATCATCTGGGCGCCGCTACGGAGCGCACCCAGGAGCGAGTACTTGTTGTTGCTGCTCCAGCCGCCGAGCAAGATGCCCAGCACGCCGAAACCGTTCACGGCGATAATGAGCGGAATGCCCATGGAAACATCCGAGACCACGAGGTTCTTGTCGAAGGGGATGAGCGCTGCCACCATGAAGGGCGCGATGAGCACGATGAGCGGGGCGAGGTAGAACATGAGTTTGTCCGCACCGCTCGGGGCGTAGACTTCCTTGAAGAGCATCTTGATGACGTCGGCAATGGTCTGGAGAGTACCGTGCCAGCCGAGGCGCATCGGGCCAAGACGGCATTGCACGTGGGCGCAGACCTTGCGTTCCATGTAAATGAGGATGGGCGCAGAACCGATGTTCACGGCGCAGACCGCGATAATGCAGATGACGGCATTGACGAGGAAGGCGACGATGCTGTCGAGCGTTTGCGACTGGAGCTGTTCCGGCAGGTAGGCCGAAAGTTTCGGGACCCACTCGCGGACGAAATCGCCTATAGGATGTGTAACGGAGGGAACGTACATAAGTTACCTGTCAATTTCGGGAATCACGGGGTCTAGGGTTGCCATGATGGTCACGAGGTCGGATATCTTGTGGCCCTGGACCATCTTGTTGAGTGCTGCGATGTGCGGGAAACTCGGACCGCGGGTATGGATGCGGTAAGGCTTCTCGCCGGTGGTCGCTGCCACGACGTAGGTGGCGTAAAGTCCCTTCGCCGTCTCGATTTCGCTGTAGTAGCGGCCGACGGGGAGGCGAACCGGTTTTTCCTTGCTGCGCCACGCGCCTTCCTTCGGGAACTTGTCGATACATTGCCTCAGGATTTTCATGGACTCGTGGATTTCGGCGATGCGGATTTTGTAGCGGTCGTAGCAGTCTCCGTTGTGGAACACCGGAATGTCGAAGTCGAGCTGGTCGTAAATGCTGTAGGGGTTCGCGCGGCGCACGTCGAACTCGACGCCACTGGCGCGGAGCACGGGGCCGGAGCAACCATAGGCGATGGCGTCTTCTTTGCTCAGGATTCCAATGCCGACACTGCGTTCCAGCACGATGATATTCTTGGAGAGGAAGCGTTCGTAGTCGCGCATCGCTCCTTCGAGGTGGTCGAGGAATGCCTTGACGCGCGGCAAGAACGTGTCGGGCACGTCGTAGCGGCTTCCGCCCGGCCTGAAGAAGTTCGTGGTGAGGCGCGAGCCTGTGACTTCTTCGAGAATGTCGTGAATCATCTCGCGTTCCTTGAAACCGAACAGCAAGCAGGTTTGCCCGCCAAGGTCGCCGCCGAAGCAGCCGTAGAACACGAGGTGCGATGCGATGCGGCCCAGTTCCTGGAGCATCACGCGGATGTATTCGCCCTTCTCGGGGACTCCCACGTTCATGCCCTTTTCGAGAGCAATGACGACGCCCAAGTTATTTTGTATGGCTGTGAGGTAGTCCTGCCTGTCGGACATTGCGATGTACTGCAGGTAGCTCATGGATTCGGCCTGCTTCTCCATACCGCGGTGGATGTAGCCGAAATGCGGCACAAGCTCCACGATGGTTTCGCCGTCCATGCGCAGCGCCAAGCGGAGTGCCCCGTGGGTACTCGGGTGCTGCGGGCCCATGTTGATGAAAAATTCTTCGGTATTGGTTTCGCGCTGGATGCGGAATCCCGGAGGGAGTGTTGCACTCATACGGGCCTCCTTATCATCTGCGGGTGGGTAAAGTCCTTGCGCAGCGGGTAGCCTACGAAGTCCTTGTCGAGGAAGATGCGGCGCTGGTCGGGGTGGCCTTCGAAGTTGATGCCGAACATGTCGTAAATCTCGCGCTCCTTGACCTCGGCTCCCGGATAAAGGTTGCTGATAGTGGGGACGCTTGCGAGCAGCGACGTGGGGCGGGCTTCTTCGGCAATGGCGAAGTCCTTCTTGAGCTGGACGCACAGGAACAACTTGTGCCCGATTTCCATGCTCCTGAGCATCGTGACTAAATCAAAGTGGTCGTCGTAGTCGATGGCTGTCTCGTCAATCAAGAAATCCATCTTGAACTCGGGATCGTTCTTCACGAATTCAACCATCGGCAAGTAGTCTTCGAAATCCACGATGACTTCGAGCGGATGGTCGGCAGGAATCTGCGCCACGACTTCTTCAATCGGGGAGTCGCTGTGCGTGTGCACGGTAACTTTCGGGAACTTCGCACGGAGCTTGGCAAAAAGTTCGGACTGGGTCAGCCCGCCCTTGTGCGTGGGCGTGCGCGGCACTTCGGGGAGTTCTTCCTTCTTGATGCGGATGGGCTTGAAGGAACTCTTGTAGTCGGGGTGCTCTTCCTTGAACTTGGCGCGGGCCTCGGCCATTTCCTCGTCCTTCATCTCTTCGAGAGCGGCCCAGGTCTTGGCGGCTTCGCGGTAGCGGTCCATGGTGGACACGTCCTTCGGGCGGCCCACATGCCACGGATGGCGGCAGGTTTCCTTCAGGATTTTTTCGCGCAACGTGAGAAGCCCATGGAACAGCGCTTCGGGGCGCGGCGGGCAACCGGGGACGAACACATCGACCGGGATGAGGTTCTGTGCGCCGCGGACAACAGCGTAGTTGTCGTAGATGAACGGGCCACCGCTGATAGTGCATGCGCCCATGGCAATGGCGTACTTGGGGCCGGGAATCTGTTCCCAGAGCATCTGGATGGCGGGAGCCATGCGGCGAGTAATCGTACCTGCCAAAATGAAAAGGTCGGCCTGGCGGGGAGAGGCGCGGAAAACTTCGGAACCGAAACGCGCGATGTCGTAACGGGCCATGGAGCTGCTCATCATCTCGATGGCGCAGCAACTCGTACCGTAGGTGAGGGGCCAGATGGAATTGGCTCGGGCCCAGTTCACGACGTAGTCGACAAGGTTGACTATGTATTTGCCGCCGGGAATCGGGTCAAGGATTTTCGGGGTGTAGTTGATTATTCCCATTTGAGAATTCCTTTTTTCCAGGCGTAGGCGAGGCCTGAAACAAGAATCGCTATGAATACGATCAGGTCGACGATGACGACCATGGGAGAAAGTGCGGTGTGGCCCGCCATAATTTCTTTGAAGTTCGCCAGAACGGGGAACAAGAAGAGCGCTTCGATGTCGAATACGAGGAACAGCAGGGCGAACAAGTAGTAACCCACCTTGAACTGGATTCTCGCGTTGCCGATAGTCTCCATGCCGCATTCG
Source organism: uncultured Fibrobacter sp. (assembly GCF_947305105.1). Classification (NCBI taxonomy): domain Bacteria; kingdom Pseudomonadati; phylum Fibrobacterota; class Fibrobacteria; order Fibrobacterales; family Fibrobacteraceae; genus Fibrobacter; species uncultured Fibrobacter sp. Next base: position 15,069 of record NZ_CAMZCS010000014.1, read on the forward strand.
TAAGGGGCCATCTTGTTCTTGGTGTTCCTGGTGCGGTAGCCGAGCAAAAGCCCGGTGATGGTCGCCGCTGCCGCGATGAACGCACCCAGGAAGAGGAAGATTGATAGGATTATATATTCAGACATGGCTAGTTACTCATACCTCACAGTTCAAAACTCACAACTCACAACTGATAACTCGCAACTGATAACTGATAACTCATAACTCACAACTCTAATAGAAATTCTGCAATTCCTGCACGGTTCCGAACAAGGTGTTCCCTATCTGGAATCGTTCCATGACATGCTTCATCAGTTCCTTGAACTCGTCGAGGGTGGCGGCATTCATGGCGTTCAATTTCTGTTGGATGCTCGTGACGAACCCGGAGCCGACTGGCTTCGCCTTCATGTCTTGCATGGAGGTGCTCCACTGCTGCAACATGCGGTCGGTCTCGATTCTCGAGATGATGTAGCGGGTTGTCGAGAGGAGTTCCTGCAAGAAGTGGACCAGGAAGATCTCCTCTTGCAAAATACCCCAGCGTTTGTCTTTGGAGTAGAGCGTCGCATTGTCGGCCTTGCCGTAGAACACTGCCGCTTGGGCGTATTCGAGGCACGTCATGAGCAGGCGCTCATAATGCTTGATTTCTTTTGTCAGGTGCTGGAACCACCCGGAATAAGTGCCCGGGGCCGACGGATCCCCGCCGGGGGTAAGGGCACGGAACGCGTAGTAGACCTCCTCGTAATAGCGGTTACGCATGCGGCAGTTGAATGCGCGGTTCTTGAGTGTGTAATCGCTATGGTGGAGTGTCGTTATCATGCGTTCTCAACCTCTCTTACGCCTGAAATCAGGTGAATCTTGCTGATGATCGTATCGACCTGTTCCTTGCGGAATGCCTTGAACACGAGGCGTATCCTTCCGGAATACTTGGCACTGACGACCGACATCCTGTCTAGGAATACGTTTGCGTTCTTGAGTTCCTGCAATATATCCAAGGTAATATTCTTTCGGTTGTCTGTCTCGATGGTGAGGTGCGCCGTGAACGGTTTTGTGGTGTCTTCGCTCCATTTTACGGCGATTTGCTGGCTGGCCGGCAGTTCCTTGAGCGACTGGCAGTGGATTTTGTGGACCTCGATGCCTATCTGCGGACGGAGGACGCCGACGATATCGTCGCCAGGGACCGGAGCGCAGCAATCGGCAAAGTGGATGAGCAAACTCGTTTCCTGCCCAATCTGCAGGGGCATGTCGTCGCCGCGGTCCCGGTTAAACGTCGGGAAGAATCGCAGCGCGCTGACTTCCTTGGGAGCGATGTCGCCATGGCTCAAGAAGCGCTGGATGTCGGCAAGAGGGAGTTCGCCCTGGCCGATGCGCTCGAAGAGGTCTTCTTTGGACTGGACACCGAAGTAGCGCTTGATTTCTTCTTCGGGCGGGATATGCTGCTTGCTGATTTTCTTGAGGCGGAGTTCGCGGGTCCAGATTTCCTTGCCCAGGCTGCGGGCCTGCTGGATAATGCTTGTGCGCATCCAGCGGCGGAGTTCCTGCTTGGCCTTGACCGTTTTCACCAGGTCAAGCCATTCCGGGCTGGGCTCCTGGTTCTGGCTCTTGAGCACCTGGATGGTGGCTCCGTTCGGGATAACTTTGTCGAGGCTCACCACCTCGTCGTTGATACGGGCGCCGATACAGTGCAACCCGAGCTCGCTGTGGATGGCGAACGCGAAGTCGAGTACGCACGAACCGTTCGGCAATTCGATGGAGTTGCCTTTGGGCGTGAACACGGTGATGCCTTCCGGCTTCAGGTCCACCTTCAAGAAGTCCAGGTATTCCTTGCTGTCCGAAATTTCCGACTGCAACTTCACCATGTGGTCGAGCCAGGCGAGTTCTTCGCCTTCGTGCTGCGTTTCCAGCTTGTAGGCCCAGTGCGCGGCGAATCCCTTCTCGGCGGTGAGGTCCATGTCCTTGGTACGGATTTGCACCTCGACCATCTTGTTCTCGGGACCGATGACCGTGGTGTGGATGCTCTGGTACAGGTTAGGCTTCGGGGTGGCGATATAGTCCTTGAAGCGGCTCTGCATGGGCGTCCAGAGGTTGTGGACGTAACCCAGGGCCAGGTAGCATTCCGGGATGGTGTCGACGATGATGCGGATGGCGAAGATGTCGAAGATATCTTCGAATTGGCAGTCGCGGTTCACCATCTTGTTATGGATGCTGTAAATGTTCTTGGTGCGCCCTTGGATGGTGCAGTCAAAATCTTCCAGGGCCATCTTGATTTGCAGAGGCCCGATAACGGACTGGATATATTTTTCGCGGCTTTCCTTGTTCTCGATGAGTGCGTCGACGATTTTCTGGTATTCGTCTGGGTTCACGTACTTGAACGAGAGGTCTTCCAGCTCGTTCTTCAGGTTGTAGAGGCCGAACCTGTGGGTGAGCGGGACGTAGATATCGAGTGTTTCCTGGGCAATAGAGCGGCGCTTCTCGGGCTTCATGTACCGCATGGTGCGCATGTTGTGGATGCGGTCCGCGATTTTGATCATGATGACCCGCGGGTCCTTGGCCATGGCAGTGATGAGCTTGCGGTAGGTCTCCGCCTTCTGGGCGGTCTTGCTTGCTTGCTGCGCTTCCGTAATCTTCGTGACGGCATCCACCATGAACGCCGTTTCTTCTCCAAATTTTTCCGAGATTTCTTTCAGCGTATGCGGGGTGTCTTCTACAACGTCGTGGAGGAGCCCGGCCAAGACGGTGGGCTGGTCCTGCTTCAGGTCGGCGAGAATCTTTGCGACTTCGTACGGGTGTTCCGTGTAGGGCATGCCGCTCTTGCGGTACTGGCCCTCATGGGCATCGGCAATGAAGGCCACTGCAGTCTCCAGAATCCCGCGGTCCAGCTTGGGATTCTTGCGTATGAGCATGTCGACGATATGCTCTTGGTTCGTTGTCAGACTGAGTTGTTTCATTACCCCCCAATTTATTTAAAAAATGGGCAATCCATTTGCTTTGTTTTCTAAAAAAACGAAAAAATAAGATATTCTGTAGATTCGGTTCGCAGAATCCATTGCCTATGGAAAACTGATGCTTGCGGTTCTATACATTAATTGAAAAAAGGAACCTTGCGGTTCCTTATGCTAAAACTTTTTTTGGAATATTTTGCTAGTCTTCCTTGTAATCGTTGTTACCATGGGCGTAGCCTTCTTCTGTATTGGTGGAAGGCTTGTAGCATTTATTTTCTAGGGTGTGACCGGCCTTGAAGCATTCCTGTCGACTCCAGCAGCATCCATGGCTGTTTTTGCCTGTATCGTCGCATATGCAAGCGATTCCGTCATTATTTCCATCCAGGTCTACGAGCTTTCCATTGCTACAGGCAACGATGTATCCACCTTCGTGATAACTGTTGTTGATGCAGGTCTGGAGGGAATTGTGGCAAACTCCGAAGTAGGTTCCCAGGGCGTCGCACGATACGCGGCGTGTCTCGTTAGTAAGGTCGAATTCGAAATCTTCCACGCGTTCTTTAGGATCGGAGACTGGTTCGTGATTCATCCAGTTGTACCCGTGGACGGTTTTTGCTACCATCTTTTTGCTAGGAATCAAGACTTTCCATTTCTGTTTCGTTTCAAAATCCCTGAACGGCGGGTAGTCGGGGTCTTCGTTCTTGAGAATTTGCTTGCAACGTTCTTCGTCGTAGCAAGGATTTGGATTGGAGGGCGCGACGCCCATTGGCTCACCCCAGCATGGATCACAATCAGAACATTGGTTTATGTCGCATTCGTTCTCCATTATCTGTGGATCGGTGCCTTCTCTACAAGCGACGGGACATTTGTAATTGTCCTTGTCGAGCGGGTCGAACTTGTTATGGAGCCTTTCCCATTGCCCGTCGACGCACCTGTACATGATGGCGTTGTTGTTGATGTCGTTGTCGCACCTCAGTTCGTCGTTCAGGCACTCGCCGCAGATGGCCTTGTCGGTACGGCACGACTTGTTGCCGCATATGGAAACGGCCTTCTTGGCTTCGCCGGCGACGCACTCGTAGACGGTTCCCTTTTGTTCGTTATCGTTGGTGCAGGTGTGTTCGTAGTTCGTGCACGCACCGCAACCGTTGTCGCGCGGGTCGCAGGAATTTCCGTCACAGCTCTCGGTTTTCTTCTTTCCGTTTTCACAGTGGGTGACGGTCGCCTTGAAGTTCTTGTCTTCGGTACAGGTCTGCACGTCGTTGATGCATTCGCCGCAATCCGTCTCTTCTTCGTTACAGGATACCGTACCGCACGAGCGGTTCACGAGGACTCCCTTCACGCATTCCTTGACAACGCCGATGCTTGCGGGGCTGTTGGAGCACGTGCTCTTGTAGCTGTCGTCGCATTCGCTTTCGACTTCGGCTCCCGTATTCGCGCATTCCTTGGTCACTGTATTGCAGAGAACGCCTTCGTCACAGGTGTTGCTCTTGCAAGAGCATTTTCCGTCTTTCGCCTTGCCGCCAGACGCCTTGCACAAGTCGGCGAAGGAGTTGAGAGTCGACGAAGTGGTGTCCTTGGATTCTTTTGTCGATGATGAGTCTTTGGTTTCTTTCGTCGAAGAGGTATCTTCGGTGCGCTTGGTCTGGTTCCCGCAAATTCCTGAAAGAACGTTACAGACGGCACCCACGTCGCAGAGCTCGCCCTTACAGATACACACGCCGTCTTTTTCTTTACCGCCGGACCCCTTGCACAAGTCTATGAACTTGGTGAGAGTTTCTTTGGACATGGAGGAGGAACTCTTTTTAGAGGAACTGCTCACATCCTTGTCACTGTCCGTGGAATCGGGACGAATTCCCAGATCGACCCATTCGTGGTCGAGGCAAAGGAAGTCGGAGTGCTTGTCCTTCACGTAGACCGTATCTCCTTCGTTGGTGTCGGTGCAGGCGCCCAACTCGAAAATCGAGGGAACTTCCGTGACAACCTTCTTTGGGGTTACCTTTTCGCTGCTGTCGTCGTCACCGCAGCCGGTAATGAGGACGGCTCCGAGGAGTGCCGAACCTAGAAGGGATAGGAATGTTTTTTTCATTGCAATCTCCGCCAAAAAAAAACTTACAATTTTATTCCAAATATACCCAGATTCATCAATGTTGTCAATTTTGGGGCTGTTTTGAGCGCCAATTCCCTGTTATTTTCCGCCCAATTCCCGCGGGTGGAACATTCTGTGTTCCTGCTTGATGAATTCCTTGTCGATGTGTGTATAAATTTGCGTGGTGCTGATGTCTGCATGGCCCAGCAGTTCCTGCAGGACGCGCAGGTCCATGCCCGCCTCTAGGCAGTGCGTGGCAAAACTGTGCCGGAAGGTGTGCGGCGAAACTTGTTTGGAAAGGTGTGCCGTGTGTTGTTGCACGATTTTCCAGGCACCCATGCGGGTCATCGGTTTGCCATGGGAATTTAAAATTATGTTGTCTGTTGTCGGGTGGGTGAGGGGGCGTCCATCTTCTATCCAGGCGCGCAGATTTTCTTTCGCCTTGCTGCCGAGCGGTACCAGGCGTTGCTTGTTGCCTTTGCCGATGGGGGTGAGCCATTCGTTTTCTAGGTCCAGGTGCGAGAGCTTGATTCCCAAGGTCTCCGATATGCGGAGTCCCGCGCTGTACATGAGTTCAAACAGGGCCGTGTCGCGGAGCGGGTTCTTGCCGTTTGCCGCACTCTCGAATACGCTGTCGATTTCTTCGCGGGTGAGGTACTGGGGCAAATAATGGCCCAGCTTGGGGCGTTCGAGCATCGATTCGGTGCTGTAGTCGTACTCGCCTTCCTTCTGCATGTACTTGAGGAACCCGCGCAGGCTCGAAAAGTGTCGCGCGATGGATGTGGGGGAGTATTCCTCCTGCCCGGCGGTGAACGTCAGGAATTCGTCCAGTTTTTCCGGGGTCAAATCCTTCAAGTCCAAACTGGATTCGTCGAGCCATTCGATAAAATGCCTCAAATCTTCCTGATAGCTCTGGATGGTGGCAGGCGAAAGGTTCCGCTCCACTCCCAAGAAGGCCAGGTAGGCGTCCATGCGGTTCGAATTGAGGCTCATCTTATTCCTTGAATTTTAGTCCTTGACGCAGCGGATTGCCGTGAAGTGCCTGCGGTACTGCGAAATTTCCTTGGTAATCGCCTTGGGTTTACCTTGGCCTGTAGAATAATAATACATGACCGTATCTGCAGGGTTGTGAACGGCGAGGCACGCCTCCTGGTCGATAGACAGGGTCTGCTGATTTTGCCTGCCGTAGCTGAAGACATCGGCTTGCGTGTAGCAACCGTTAGGAACGATCCCGAAGCCGTACTTGTCCATGCCGTGATTTTTGGTTATTGTTTTTCCTACAGAATTGATGTATTCCCATCCGTAAACGGCTTTAAGGTCGATGCCCGCGGAATCGCCGACAAAGTCCAGCAGGTCGTCCCAGTCGCCTAGGGTCGGCACGTGCCATCCGCTAGGGCAAAGGGCCTCGGTGGAGTCAGAGACCAAGGGGTACCTATAGTAGCGCCCGTACTTGGCGCAGGAATCCATGTAACAATAGCTTTTTGCGGAATCGGCAGCCTCGTAGCGCAGGCTTTCTGCCATCCAGGTGACTCCGTTCATCTCGACGGTCTTGTATTCCTGCCCGTCGCGGTCGTCGGTCAGTGTCCCGTATTCGCCGGTGTAGCCGTAGGCGACGGCGGTGTCGTTGACGCAGCGGACATTGAGGTAATAGGCTATCGAGGTAGACCCGACATACAGGGTATCTTTAAGGATGCTTTCGCTTTTGGAAGAGGTGAGGGTGTATGCCATGCTGTCCTTCTTAATGTCGCTGCTCCAATAGTTTTCACTTCCGCTACGATTGACACCTATGGCACTGCGGTCGAAGAAACCGTAGAACGAGGAATCGTTCCTTGCGTATCCGGACAGGGGCATCGAGAATCCAAATTCGTCTTTCCCGCCATAATAATTGGAAAGCAGGTGCTCGGCCTTGGTATCGAGCCCCCCGAAATAGACAAGCGTGTCGAAGTCGGCCTTCGACGGCAGGTGCCATCCGTCGGGGCATGCGGTCTTTGCCTCGTCGAAGGTATAGTACCGCCCGAAGGTGCTGCAATAGTCGGAATAACGGTGGTCCTGGTAACAGAAGCTGTTTTCCGTTTCGTAGTTCAAGTTCTGCGACATCCACTTCTGCGGGCCGATAACAGTGGTCTTGTAGGTCTGGCCGTCGCGCGGGTCGGTGAACTTGCCGTAATTGAAGGAGGGATTCAAAAGCGAGTCCGTCATGTCGGGGGCGGAGCGGCTCTTGACGCAATAGTACTGCTGGGCGGTGCTTTCGCGGAGGGTCCTGTCGGAATATGCCGCGTCGGAAGACTGGAGGAACGTGATTCCGTCTATCATGACGTCTTGAGCGGATTGGATGTTCAAGCCGTATGCGTTGAGGCCGTTTCTGTAATTCCAGCCGGTCTTGGACTTGAGCATGATTCCCGCGAAGCACTTGCCTCCGATGCTCTCGAAAAGTTCCGCCCAATCTTCCTCATCGGGGGTGTGCCAGCCGAAGGGGCAATAGTATTCCGTCCAGGATTCTATCTTGACGGGCGTCTTGACCCATTCTTGGTTCCCGATCTTGACGGATTTCTTCCCGCCGACATCGCCGTATTCGCATTTGTCCTTGCCGTCGACATTGCACGGCTTGACCTTGGGAGCCCATGCGGAATCCTTGCAGGTTTCGTCGTTGGATTTCACCGAGGCCTTGTCGTTCAAGTCGGGCCATGGGGTGGGGGCGTCACCCTTGATGCAGCGCAGTTGCGCGACCCTGGAATCTTTAAGCTTATCCTCCGAAGTACTGACATAGGTGACGTTGAACGGAGTGGTGCGTTCGGTTTCTGCCATGGCTATGCCCGTGTACAATTTCCCTGAGTTGCGGGTATTGTACGGTGTCCAGAAATAAAAATCGGTATTGACCGAAAATCCGTAGGCATCGGTTCCGCAGAGGTCGACCTTGGCGAAACAGTTGTCCTTGCTCATCAGGTTCCTGGCGCCGTCGGAATACTTGTAGTCAGAGAACTTGCGGCCTCCCGTGTTCGAGAACAGGGTCGCCCAGTCACTTCTTGTCGGGATTCTCCATCCGTCAGGGCATATTCCCTGGACTAGCGTATCGCAAATGTTAGAAAGGGAGCAACCATTCGAAAGGGTGTCCATTATAGTTGTCCAGGTGTACTTTCTCCCGTACTTTTTGCAGTCGGTATCGGTGGAGTCATAGCATTCGCTGCCAGATTCCGTTTTGTAGTTCAGGTTCTCGGCCATCCAAGTCTGTTCGCCGATCGTGACGGTCTTGTAGGTCTTGCCGTCGCGCTTGTTGGTGAATTTCCCCTTGACGACGGAGGAGGGGTCAACTACATAGTTGCCGGAGCTGCTAGACTTCTTGCTGCTGCTCGATTTCTTGCTCGAAGAGGAATCGTCTTCAGGATCAGAATCATCATCCGGTTCCTCGCTGCTCGAAGACGACTTTTTCTTTGAGTCGGATGAGTTTTTCTTGCTCGACGAAGAGTCGCTTTCCGAATCGGACGAGACGGAGGAACTGGAAGACATTTCCTCGTCGTCGGATTTTGCGTCGGTGGAGCTTTCACCGCTACAGCATAGGAGGAAAAACGGAAGAACCAATGCGAGGTAAGGTGCTATTCTCATAATATTCTCCTTGCTTTTAAATGAATATAGAATTTTTTTGAATTTTTTTATAAAAAACCCTTGACAAGTCTTTTCTGCTTTTCTATAATTGTGCGCGTCCGAGCGACAATGGATGATTAGCTCAGTTGGTAGAGCAGCTGACTCTTAATCAGCGGGTCGCAGGTTCGACCCCTGCATCATCCACTAAGTGCCGATTCCGAGAAGGAATCGGCACTTTTTTTTCAAGATATTCTATTTCCTAAATAAAAAAGCCTGCCGCCGAGTTCAATCGGAGGCAGGCTTTTTTGTGCCAGCAAGGAATGGCTGGCTCTGCAAATGGGTTAGATGAACAATTTCAGGCCGATGGACAGGTCAACTGCCCTGAAGCTCCAGTATTCGTCCTTGCCATCGTCACGGATGTACAGATCGTCATAGATATCGGAAATACCGATGTTCATGCGCGTGTAAATGCCGAAGTGGCTGGTTGCATTGACGCCCATACCCATGATGAAGTCCCAAGACATCGGTGCGCAGTGGTCTTCGTGGAGGTCCTGGTCTACTCGCTTATTTCCGTTGATGGAAATCTGGAGGTTGTTGTACAGGGGAACTTCGATTTCGGTACCGATGAAGAAGTTGACAACGCCAGAACGGGTGGCATTGATGTTCATCTGGAGAGGGAAACCGAGCGAATAAGCTACGATCTTGTCTTTACGCGCTTCCCTTTCGTATGTAGTCCGGTTTGTCTGCGAGAAGGAATTGGATTCTTTTCTATAGATGAACTGGGAACCGATTTCGAAGCTGAAGATATATTCGCTTATGGGAATGGTCACGAATGCGCCACCGTTCCAAGTCAGGCCTTCGTCGAGGTCGTCGTTGTCTTCGCCTTCGAATTCGCTGGTACCGATGGATGCCTGGATACCGTAGTGCATGGTCTGCCTGGGATGGACCCTCGGTGCCGGTGCAGGTGCTGGAGCCGGAGCCTGCTGGACCGGCGCTACTGCGACGGGCTGCGGCTGCGGCATTACGACCGGTTGAGGCTGAGTCGGCTGTTGGGCTTCAGTTGTGTTGGCATAGTAGAAAATTACGGGGACCGATTCGCCGTTTTGTGCGGCTTGTTCCGCTGCGGGCGCTGCCGTGGGCTCGTTTGGTGCTGGAGCTACAACGGGAGCGGGTGCCGGTTGTTCGGTTGCGGCTGGTGCTGGAACGGGAGCGGGTGCTGCGACAGGAGCTGCTTCTGCAGCGGGAGCTGCAACAGGGGCGGCTTCTACAGCGGGTGCTTCTTGGGGAGTGTCTTGAGCGACGGCAAAGGTTGCAAGGCAGAAAAGCGAAGAAACGGCAAGGATAATTTTTTTATTCATGAACTACTCCTTAATATGTTCCCAATTAAACTATTTAATTTTTTCCAATAAAGAAAGAAAACGTGGATATTTTCTTCAAGTTTTTTGATTTTTTTAGAAAAAGATATGTTTTTTTGTTATTTTTTTGTATAATGGGATGTAAAGTTTTGCATATGTATCGCAAATCAAGGATTGCAAAGAAATGAAAATTATTTTGCCAGTCGCTGGTAATGGCATAAGACTCCGTCCCTATACTGAGGATCTTCCGAAGTGTTTGTTGCCTGTGGCGGGAAAGACTATTATTGATTGGATTGTCGAAGATTCTTTGAGCTTGAACCCTTCTGAAACGTTTTTCATCACGGGTTACAAAGCCGAGAAAATGGATGAATATTTACAGGGCAAGCCGGAATGGGGTAAAGTTCGTACTGTCCGTCAGGAAAATCCGCAGGGTTTGGGCGAGGCGATAAGCCTTGCGCTGCCGTTTGTGGACGACGAAGAACCGCTGCTGATTATCTTGGGGGATACGCTTTTTGAAGCCGACCTTTCCATTCTTGCAAATGCCGAAGAAAATATCCTTTATACTTACAAGGTCGAGGATCCGTCGCGTTTTGGTGTTGCTGTGACATCTTCTGATGGTCAAATTGAACGTCTTGTAGAAAAACCGCAAGAATTCGTGAGTGACGAGGCTATTGTCGGCATCTACTACATCAAGAACGTGAAGGCGTTGAAAGATTCTCTTAAATATTTGATGGACAACAATATACGTACCAAGAACGAATTCCAGCTGACCGATGCGCTCGAAAGAATGATCGAACAGGGGTATAAGTTCAAGACGGCTCCTGTGTTCCGCTGGTTGGATTGCGGCTTGATGGAAACGTTATTGCATACGAATGCGCACATGCTCAGCCGTAATGACAATAGCGCCGAGTTCGTTGCCAAGGGAATGAAGGTCGTTTCTCCGTGCTATATTGGCAAGAATGTCAAGATTTACGGCTGCAAGATTGGCCCGTATGTTACCATTGGGGACGATTGCGAACTTTCGGGTGTCGAAATCAGCAATTCTGTCGTCTGGAGCGGTGTAAAGATTACGAACGGTAAAATCTGCAATTCTATTGTTCATAAATAAATCTTTACATCTCTTTGAGATTTGCTCAACGCTTTTTTCTTGTTTAGCGGCGCATTCTGATGTGCCGCTTTTTTTGCGTTATATATTCCAGCCTAGGGAAACCATTCATTTCTAATAGGAGTATCTTAAAATGAATTGTAAAAAAATTGCCTTGGCCGTGTCCCTCGCGGCTGTATTCTGTTTCATAGGCTGTGGCGACGATTCCTCTAACTCGCCGTCGGCGGCTGGGGGCGATGGAACCGTTCTTTCCAGCGATTCCAATGGTGGCGAAGGTGGTGAAGTGACCTCCAACGACTCCAAGGATGGAAAGGAAAAATCTGCTAAGTCCACGGATTCGAAGGATTCCAAGGACGAAAAGGCCTCGGATGACAAGGAAAAGAAAGATTCCGGCGAATCCAAGGATTCTTCTAGCACTTCCAATGATTCTGGAGACAGCGGCAGCACAACTCCTTCCAGCGACTCCAAGGGCGACGTAACGTCCAATCCTTCGAGCGGAGGCATGATGTCTTTCGATTCGACGGCCTTTGCCAGCATGTTCTCTTGCTCCGAGGAAGGCGCGACCCAGAACCAGATGGGCTACGTCAGTGTTTGCACGAACGGCCAGTGGGTTTATGATTCCACGGCGACCGCCGAAGCCAACAAGTGCACCGAGGAAGGTGCCACGAAAACGGATTCCACGTCGACGATGGGTTTCACGATGGCCATGACTTACGTCTGCAAGGACGGTAAGTGGTCTATGAATATGGGTTCTGGCGTTTCGGGGACCCCGTGCGATGTGGAAGATTCCACCAAGGAAGAGAACGGGAAGTCCTACATCTGCAAGGAAGGCAAGTGGGAACGCGATAAGGCTGCTGAAGCCGAAAAGAACAAGTGCGACAAGGAAGACTCCACCAAGATCGAGAACGGGAAGTCCTACATCTGCAAGGAAGGCCAGTGGGCCCGCGACAGGGAAGCTGATGCCGAAAGGAACAAGTGCGACGAGGAAGGCGCCACGAAGGACAGCACTTCGATGGGCATGTCAATGAAGTACGTATGCACGGACGGCCAGTGGAAAATGGACATGTCCAGCTTTACGGGTGGCGGATTCAACATGGGTGACAGCACTGGTACCGGCTTTAACTTCGGTGGCCGCCGCGACAGCACGGGTGGTTTCAATATCGGTGGGGGCACCAAGCCCGTAGTCCCGGATTCCACCGCAACTGAATAGTAGTTTGTCCTGAAAAACAACAAGCAAAGACCCCGGCAATAGCTGGGGCCTTTTTGGTAAATGAGGCTCGAGGCTCGGGGCACGAGCGGTGAGCAATGAGCAGTGAGTCTTTGAGAGACTAGAGAATAGAGGCTAGTGAAAAGAATCACGCACTTCGTGCGTCAATATAAGACGGCGAAGCCGTGATATTTCTCCCTAGCCCCTAGATTCTAGATCCTAATCCCTAACCACTTCCTACTGTCTACTTCCTACTGTCTACTGTCTACTTCCTCACGCTTTAATAATCGTATCCTTAGCGAGGACCACGATTCCCGATTCGGTTACGTGGAAGAGCTTTTTGTCGCGCTCCAGGTCGTAGCCGATCTGGAAGCCGGCGGGGATGTGCAGTCCTTTTTCGATAATTGCCTTGCGCACCTTGGCGCCCGGTCCGATGGTCACGTTCGGGAAGAGGATGGATTCCTCGACGAGCGCATCCTTCTGGATGGTGACGCCCGGGCTGAGGATGCTCTTGACGACCGTGCCGCCGCCGATGATGCAGCCTGCGGAAACGATGGAGTCGATGGCCGCTCCCTGGTGGGCGTCGCTGTCGCCGGCAAAGAAGCGGGCGGGCGGCTGGTTCCAGTTGAACGTGCGGATGGGCCAGTAGTTGTTATAAAGGTCGAACGGCGGGTTCTCGGAGCAGAGGTCCATGTTCGCCTCGAAGAAGGCGTCGAGCGTTCCCACGTCGCGCCAGTAACCCTTGGTGGAGGCTTGTTCGCCGCGCACGATGTTCGTGTTGAAGTCGTACACGTAAACGGGGAACTCGTTGTACAGGTTCGGGATGATGTGCTTGCCGAAGTCCGTGGCGCCGTTCTGCGCGCCCTTCAGGAGCTCGCGCACCAGGAACTTGCTCGTAAAGATGTAGTTGCCCATGCTGGCGAGGCAGTAGCCCGGATTGCCCGGCATTTCCTTGGGGTTCTTGGGCTTTTCTTCGAAGCCGATCATGCGTCCGTCCTGGTCGACTTCGATGATGCCGAATTCGCGGGCTTCCGCGACGGGGACGGGGATGGCCGCGATGGTCAGGAGAGCCGCCCTGCTCAGATGGAAGTCAATCATCTGGTTGATGTCCATCTTGTAGATGTGGTCGCCGCCGAAAATGGCCACGAGGTCCGGTCGTTCGTCCGTGATGAGGTTGATGTTCTGGAAGATGGCGTCGGCAGTCCCCTTGTACCAGTCGTCGCCGGTGCGCATCTGCGCGGGCACGAGGTCCACGTACTGGTCGAGGCTCGCGTTCAGGTTCCATGCAGCGGAGATGTGCTTGTTCAGCGAGTCGCTTTTGAACTGCGTAAGGACCTTGATTTTGAAAATGCCGGAATTGATGAAATTATTGAGGACGAAATCGATGATGCGGTAGGTCCCGCCGAAGTGGACCGCCGGCTTGGCACGGTCGCGGGTGAGGGGTTGGAGACGGCTGCCTTGGCCGCCTGCCATGATCATGCACAGGATGTTTTTTTGGTGTTCTCTATAATAGGACCAGCTCATAATGCCTCTGGATGGTTTCCTTGCTCATTGTTACGTGTGAAATTTACCTTTTTTTGGGGGCAAAAGGAGGCCGGTCGGCCCTAAAAATGCTATTTTTGCTCCGTTCGAAATTTCTCGAAACTAACGTTAAACCCAATAGGAGCTCATAATGAGTCTTACCCTTAACGATATCAAGCACCCGAGGATCAGTACCTGGGTGAATGAAATGATTGCCATGTGCGAACCGGACAACGTTGTTGTCGTTGACGGTACCAAGGAAGAATACGATGCCCTCATGCAGAAGTGCGTCAAGGCTGGCCTTGCCACTCCGCTCAAGAAGAAGGAAAACTGCTTCTTGTTCCGCTCTCTGCCGTCTGACGTGGCCCGTGTTGAATCCCGCACGTTCATCTCTTCCGTGAAGGAAGAAGATGCCGGTCCGACCAACCACTGGATCGACCCGTCTGAACTCAAGCAGACGATGAGAAAGCTTTACAAGGGTTGTATGCACGGCCGTACCATGTACGTGATCCCGTTCTGCATGGGCCCGCTCGGCTCCCCGATTTCCAAGAACGGTATCGAAGTCACGGACTCCGAATACGTCGTTCTCAACATGGACATCATGACTCGCGCCGGCAAGAAGGTCTTGGACATCTTCAACGCCGACCCGAACGCTGACTTCGTTCCGTGCCTCCACTCTGTGGGTAAGCCGCTCCGCGAATGCGAAAGCGACAACGGTGTCTGGCCCTGCGCTGACGTCGAATACAAGTACATCACCCAGTTCCCGGAAGAACGCCTCATCTGGTCGTACGGTTCGGGCTACGGTGGAAACGCCCTCCTCGGCAAGAAGTGCTTCGCTCTCCGTATCGCTACCGTTCTCGCTCGCGACGAAGGCTGGCTCGCCGAACACATGCTCATCCTCAAGCTCACGAACCCGAAGGGCGAAGTCAAGTACGTTACTGGCGCCTTCCCGTCTGCTTGCGGTAAGACGAACCTCGCCATGCTCATCCCGACTATCCCGGGCTGGAAGGTCGAAACCATCGGTGACGACATTGCATGGATGAAGTTTGGCAAGGATGGCCGTCTCTACGCCATCAACCCGGAAGCCGGTTTCTTCGGCGTTGCTCCGGGCACCTCTGCCGAATCCAACAAGAACGCTCTTATCTCTGCCGAAAAGAACACCATCTACACCAACTGCGCCCTCACTGAAGACGGCGACATCTGGTGGGAAGGCATCGGCTACCCGGCACAGGGCAAGCTCGTTGACTGGAAGGGCAAGACCCGCGACGCTCTCCCGAAGGACAAGGCTCCCAAGGGCGAAGAAATGGCTCACCCGAACGCTCGCTTCACCGCTCCGGCCAACCAGTGCCCCTGCATTGCTCCGGAATGGGAAGATCCTGCCGGCGTGCCTATCTCTGCAATCCTCTTCGGTGGCCGTCGTCCTTCTACGATTCCTCTGGTTCACCAGTCCCTCAGCTGGAACCACGGCGTGTTCCTCGGCTCCATCGTGGGTTCTGAAATCACCGCTGCTTCCACCATCAACGCAGCCGAAGTCGGTAAGATCCGTCGCGACCCGTTCGCCATCCTCCCGTTCTGCGGCTACAACATGGGTGACTACTTCAAGCACTGGATCGAAATCGGCAAGAAGTCCACTGAAGACAAGCTTCCGAAGATCTTCTACGTGAACTGGTTCCGCAAGGATGCCAACAACGAGAAGCTCCCGGGTGGCTTCATGTGGCCGGGTTACGGCGACAACAGCCGCGTGCTCGCTTGGATCTTCGACCGCTGCAACGGTGTCGATAACGCCAAGGAAACTCCGATCGGTTACATGCCGAAGGACGGCGCCATCAATACTGAAGGCCTCGCCGACTACTACAAGGAAACTCTCCCGGAAATCACGAAGGTTGACGTGGAAGGCTGGAAGAAGGAACTCGCCGACGTTAAGGAAAACCACTATCCGAAGTTCGGCGCTCACCTCCCGAAGGAACTCTCCGAAATCATCGACATGATCCAGGATCGCCTGAACAAAGCCTAATTGTTCCCTTTAGGAACTTTAAAATCCTCGCTACCGCAATGGTGGCGGGGATTTTTTTGTCCGTTATTTTGTCCTTTTTTCTTTTTGCTGCATGGAAGCATTAGTGAAAAACTGCTAAATTTCGGGAAAAGAAGGATTCGGTTTAAGATGAAGATTCTTGTGACTGGTGCTGCCGGGTTTATCGCCTCGAAGATCATGGCGATGCTTGCGCTGCGTGGCGACGAAGTGGTCGGGCTGGATAATATCAACGACTACTACGACGTGCGCCTCAAGTACGGCCGTCTCTGGGAAAACGGTTTCCGTACCGAAAGCGGGGACGCTCTGGCCGAGATGCCTTTCGGGAAAATGCTCGAAAGCTCGGTGCTTCCCGGTGCCCGTTTTGTCCGCATGGATATTGCCGACAAGGCTTCTATTGACAAACTTTTTGCCGAAGAAAAATTCGACAAGGTCGTTCACCTTGCCGCGCAGGCGGGCGTCCGCTATTCCATCACGAATCCCTACGCCTACATGCAAAGCAATATGGTGGGCTTCCTGAACATTTTGGAGGCATGCCGCCATAACCAGGTGAAGCACTTGCTCTTTGCGTCGTCCAGTTCCGTGTATGGACTCAATAGCAAGGTCCCCTACAGCGAAGACGACAAGGTCGACAATCCGGTGAGCCTTTATGCGGCAAGCAAGAAGAGCAACGAACTGATGGCGCACGCTTATTCCAAACTCTACGGCATTCCGGTGACTGGCTTGCGCTATTTCACCGTGTACGGCCCGTGGGGGAGGCCCGATATGAGCCCCATGCTCTTTGCCCGCGCGATTTCGAAGGGGGAACCCATCAAGGTGTTCAACAACGGCGACATGATCCGCGATTTCACCTACATCGACGACATTGCCGAAGGCAGCGTGCATGCGCTCGACCACATGCCGGTTGCTGCCGCCTGCGAGAACGGGGTCCCGTACAAACTCTACAATATCGGGTGCAGCCATCCGGTCAAACTCATGGACTTCATTGCCGAAATCGAGGCCGCCTACGGCGAATCCGCCAAGAAGGATTTCTTGCCGATGCAGCCGGGCGACGTTTACCAGACAAACGCCGACACGACAAAACTTGAGACGGAATGCGGGTACAAACCCCACTGGAGCCTGCACGACGGTATCGCCGAATTCATGAAGTGGTACAAGAGCGAAAGGAATCCTCTTAGGGGAATTTGATTTCTTGGATGAATTGGAGTCCAAGGACGTGCTCATTTATTTCTACATTTTGGCTATGCGTTTCCGCAAGAACATTTCCTATTTTCTTTGTTTGTTTGCTCTTGCCTTGATGGTCGTGGGACTTTCGGGTTGTTACAGTTTTACGGCGTCGACATTGCCGAGCCATATCAAGACGGTCCAGATACACGAGGTTGAAGATAAGACGCTGGACCCGGTGCTCGCGAATAACATCCATTCGGCCATTGTCGAAATGTTCAGGAAAAATGCAGGTGGTGTGCGCCTTGTGAACGACGATGCCAATGCCGATTTCGCGATAACGCTCCTGAGTTACACGAACAAGCCCGAGAACTACAATAGCAACAGCGATGTGGAAACTTATCGCGTGACCATCCGAGTGAGCGTGAAGTTCTACGATAACGTTAAGGAACGCATCATTTACGAAAGCAATTCGCTTTCGGCAGACGGAACCTACGATATTCAGAAAAACGAGACCGAAGACCGTCATGGTCAGGCCCGCGCTATCGAAAAACTGCAAGATTTGATTATCGCCAATGCCTTGGCTAAATGGTGACGCGTAACTATCAATTGATTTTATCTACAAAACTATGCGCAAATTCAGAGTTGTCCTTGTTGAACCGGAACACCCGCACAATGTGGGCTTTGTTGCCCGCGCCATGCACTGCTACGCCCTCGACGAACTGTATATCGTCTACCCGAGGCGTGACAAGGTAATTGAGAATTCCTACCATACGGCTCCCAACAGCCACGAGGTCTTGGACAAGGCGACTATCGTGCATAAGTTCGAGGAAGCCATCGGGGACTGTGCCTGTGCTGTAGCGTTCAGCCGCCGTATTTACGGGTCTGCCATCAAGCACACGATGATGCCCGGGCTTGCGGAACTGTTGCCCGAAAACGGGACCATTGCGCTTGTGTTTGGCCGCGAATCCTGTGGGTTAGAGACCGAAGAAGTGAACGCTTGCACGTACCAGTGCGAAATCCCGGTGCCGGGCCTCATGAGCCTCAATTTGGCTCAGGCGGTAACGGTGGGGCTCTACGAACTTTGCCGCAGCGGTGCGCTTGCGAATGGCGAAGGGCGCGCGAAGCGCGGGACCAAGGGAGCCTGCGAAACGGCCCCGGCGACGATTGACCAGATAGACAGTTTCAAGAAGTTCCTGGACCGCTATCTGACTGGGCAGTATCACGACCAGTCTTGGCGCGACAATTTTTTGAATACGCTGTTGCAGCGTCTGCATCCCACACGCAACGAGCTTTCCGCTTTGTTCGGGCTCATCCGTAACCTCGCGAAAAAGCCTGCCCGTTTGGAACAGGCCGCCGACAAGGCCGCCAAAGCCGCTGCTGAAACTAAATAAGTTATGGAAGTCGAATTCAACATTGCAGGCAGAATCCTTTCGGCGGGTGGCACGCGCGTCATAACGCTTGCCGAAATACTCGCTTCGCCTTTGGTTGCCGGGATTTCGTGCGCCGCCGACCTCACTGAAGATGTTCTCGCAGCTTACTGCAAGGCCGAATCCGAAAAATCCCAGTGCAAAGTATATTTGTGGAAAGACCGCGAAGAGTACGGCAATGCGAACGTGTTCAACGGCGGCTCCGATTACGAAGTCGTGAACGAGATTTGCTTCTTGTGCATCTACGACTGCGGAAACGAAATGGCCCGTGAAACCACGGACCACTGGAACGAAAAGATTGACGCTGTTATTTGACGCAGTTACCCAGCCCAGTGTTTTAATTGCGAAAGGTGCGAGTCGAAGAACTTGCGCCTTTCTGCATCTGGCGTATTTTCGGGGTTCGGCATGTGCGAAAGCATAAAGTCCAGTAGAGTGTCCTTGCTTGTGTAGGTGAACTTGCCGTCTACGTAGCACCACTTGCAGTAATCTTCGTTGAAGTTTCCGTCGACTTCGCGGCTGATGATCGCGTCGTCGCCGAGCGGCATGCCGCAGCACTGGCAAAAGAGCTGGCGCGGGGCGCCGAGCAGCGTGTTTATGGAAACATTGAATTCCTTCGACAAAACCTTGAGCATTTCGGTGTTCGGCTGCGTCTCGCCGGTTTCCCAACGGCTCACGGCTTGCCGGGTCACACCGACGCGTTCAGCCATCTGGTCTTGGGTGAGGTTATGTTTTTCGCGGATGTTCTTGAGAATTTCGTAGGTCTGCATTTAAACTCCTTTTGTTTACGGTTCAAATATACCTATGGCTTCGCAGAAAAACAAGAAACAGGCTGTTGCGTTGTGTAAAAAGAATGAGGCGCGAGGTTCGAGGCGCGAGGCTCGGGGTACGAGGTTCTAGTTCGGGCTATGTTTTTTTATTTTTTTATATAGGTTTTAATAGATTTGAAACGGAGTATATACTTTTCTATGTGCAAAGCAAAGTTTTCTTATACAGTTGTTATCGCAATAACAGCTTTTTGCGGTGCTATGATGTTTACGGGGTGCGGTGACGACAGCAGTAGTTCCGCTCCGGCCGATGAACCGGGGAACACGAGCAGCAGTTCGGTCATTTCTGTCGATTCGCAAGCCTCGTCTTCTAGCGTTCTAGGTGCCGAGTCTGTCGGGGAGTCTTCGAGCAGTGTCGAATCGTCTAGCGTTCAAGCCGCTGAATCCACCGAGGTGTCTTCGAGTAGTGCAGGATCCTCCAGCGAGCAGACTGCAGAATCTGCCGAACAGTGCTACAGAAGTGGTATGGCGACGATTACGCTTAGGAACATCGAAAATGTCAATTACAGTTGCCCGAACGGAAATACAATGTACGATCAAGACACTTGGATATATTATACATGCGAAGGCAGCCGTGTTGTCAAAATTCAAATGCCGCCTTGCAGCGGTGGCGATGTCTCCGGTGGCAACATGATTATTAATTTGTAACAATTCTTGCTCGTTTTTTTGCAGATTGTTTTGACGAATTGTCTGCAATGTGATATTTTTTTATCATAGACAAACTCGGTGACATTGCGTTTTTCTATTTGCATTGAATAAAGAGGTCATTTTTATGTGCAAAATAAAGATTTCTTATAGCGCCTTTATCGCAATAGTTGCTTTTTGCGGTGCCACAATCTTTACGGGATGCGGTGACGACAACAGTGCATCTGCAAATGACGATAGTTTGTCCTCGTCGGTGGAAAATTCGTCATGTTCCTCTCAAGGGAAATCTAGTTCTTCCAAGGATTCGGAAAAAGTTGATGCTGGTGATTCCTCCAATGAAAACAAAAAGGCTAAGTCGTCCAGTTCCGTTAAAGGCGATAATAAGTCCAGTTCTTCAAAAGAGAAAACCCTTGAAGAAAAACTTGGAAAATGCGAAGACAAGGGCCAGTTTGTAGTCCGTCACGTACAGGATGATGATGGAAACTGGTATTCCTGTTATCGTAGCGAGTGGTTGGAAGGAATGCTCGAAGTAGAAGACCCGGAATGGGGCGAAGAACCTGATGACCAATCCAGCAGTTCAGCTGCGCATGAAGGCGATGTCCTTGTCGATAGCCGTGACGGAGAATCCTATAGGACGGTTTATATTGGCTATCAACACTGGATGGCTGAAAATTTAAGATATCGTGCGGATGAATCTGATACGGCTAAGGCCGGAAAATACGGCCGCTATTATTCTTGGACAACGGCGATGGATACTGCAGAATCTCCTTGTGCTTTTGAATTGTGCAAGTTTAGCCGAGTCCAGAGACAAGGTATCTGTCCGGACGGTTGGCATCTTCCTTCTGCTGATGAATGGGAAATTTTTATCGATGAATTAAGAAAACTCGATTCGGACCCATTCAAAGTTGTTATCGATGAAAAAGACTGGGGCGAATCCGGTAATAATTTGACGGGATTTACCGCTTTGCCTACAGGGTATTATTCTGGAGGGACCCGCTATAGATCCTTTCAAGCGCATTTTTGGAGCTCAAGCGTTCCTCGCGCTGGTTCAGTTTATCCGGAATATGCCAGTCATCTAAAAATTACTGAGGACAACATTGGTATAAATTCGATAGAAAAATATGTTGAAATGCCTGTTCGTTGTATAGAAAATTCAGAGGAGTCGGAATTGCTGGATTACCTGATCCAGAAGGAATATAGCGGTGCATATGGAGAATTGCTGGACCCGCGCGACGGAAAGAAGTACAAAACGGTTGTTCTGGAAAATAGGGAGTGGATGGCGGAGAACCTCGATTACGAAACTCCTGCGAGTGTCTGTGGTGGTGCTGCAGATAGCTGTGCTAAATATGGACGACTTTATCCTGACTCTGAATACCGTAGTGTTTGCCCTGATGGTTGGCGTGTTCCCAATGATTCTGATTTCTTGGCTTTACGGCTTTTTAGTGGATTCGGCTATGTGATGGGACATTATATGAAATCGACTTCGGGCTGGGTGGTGAGCGATTCCGTCAAAGAAGTGTATGATGGTAATGGGGCCAATGTATGGGGATTGAATATTCTTCCGCAAGGTGTTTATTCGGATTCGTTGTCGTATCAAAATGTTTATGAATATTCTGGATTCCGTATAGATTACGGAGAGAAAAACTATGTTTTCTATGTTGAAGCAAAGAAAAAAAATGGCAGGATCCGTGAACGTGATGGTTATTACTTTCCAGTCCGTTGTGTAAAGGAATGATTTTATCATATGTCGAAGACAATCAAAATTCAATACCTCGACGATTCCATCCCGAAACTCACTTACGTTGGCGGCAAGTCCGACTGGATTGACCTCGCGGCGGCGGAGACCGTGGTGCTCAAGGCGGGCGAGTTCAAGCTCATCCACCTGGGTGTCGCGATGAAGTTGCCCGAGGGCTACGAGGCGCATATCGCCCCGCGCAGTTCCACGTTCAAGAATTTCGGCATTCTGCAGGCGAACTCGGTGGGCGTTGTCGATTCCAGCTACTGCGGCGCGAACGACTGGTGGAAAATGCCGGTGTACGCCACCCGTGACGTGACCATCGAGAAGGGAAGCCGCATCGCGCAGTTCCGCATCATGGAAATCCAGCCGACGCTCACCTTCGAAGAAGGCTCGCTCGACGGCGCCGACCGCGGCGGCTTCGGCAGCACGGGTATCTAATTTTCACCCTATAGACAATCTGTTCCTTTTACAAATTTGTCCATAAGTTCAACGTCGTTGACGCGTTTGTATTGTTTTTGTAACTTTATTGTATCTTTTCATTTGGACGTTTTTTTGCGTCTAAAACAATAAAAGGAATAGAATATGGGAAAAAGTCAACAATTGTGGTTTGCCCGCTGGGGCTTGGCCTTAATTACGGTGTTATTTATGGCGGCAACGCCGTTTGCTCAGGATTCCGCTTCTGTCGTTCCTGAACTCGCCATCACCGAGCAGCCCGCCGCTATTTCCATTGCAGAAAAGGACAAGCCGGTTACGATCACTTTCGCAGCCCAGAAGGGTGAAGAAACTGTCTCGTACCAGTGGTTCAAGTCTGCCGACGGCTCTACGGAAAACGCAGAAGCCATCGAAGGGGCCAACGAAGGCTCGTTCAGCACGGACGTGTTTACCGAACAGGAAATCCGTTACTATTTCTGCGTCGCGACGGTTGGCGAAGAAACCGTGACCTCGGATGTCGCGGCCGTGGCCTACACGGGACTCCCGGTGCTGTACGTGAATACGCCAAAGGGTGTTGAAATCACGTCAAAAGAGGACTGGACCAAGAAAACGTTCTTGACCTTGAGAGACGCCGGAAAAGCTGATTGGAATTTTGAAGATGTGCAGACAAGCATCCGTGGTCGTGGCAACTCGACTTGGGAACAGGATAAAAAGCCTTATGCTCTTAAATTGAATGACAAACGGGAAATCATGGGCATGTCCAAGCACAAACGCTGGGTTTTGATTGCCAATTATCTGGACAACAGTTTCCTGAAGAACCACATGGCCTTCTTCTTGAGCAAAAATCTCAAAATGGATTACACGGTCAAAGGAAAGTATGTGAACCTTGTGTTCAACGGTGTTTACCGAGGCCTTTACTGGCTGGGTGAAGCAATCAAGGTCGACAAGGCTCGCGTGAACATCTACGATGGCGAAGACGGAATGACCGACAATCAGGACAAGGACCTTTTGATCGAGATGGACAACCATTACGATGAAATCGTCAAGTTTACGAGCTCGATTCGAGAAATGCCCTACATGGTCAAGAACGACGATTATTTCTACGACGAAGATAATGATAACAACATGACCAGCGGAGGCTATGCCCGTATCAAGCGTTTCCAGGACAAGATCAAGGCTCTGGAAAAACTGCTTTATCCGGACTACGTGGACGGAATGAACACCAATGATTGCGCTGCTCCCGATGAAGCATACACGAAAGTCATCGATGTTAAATCCTGGGCCAAGTTCTGGCTCATCAACGAAATCATGGACAATACGGAATTGAATGAACCCAAGAGTGCGTATTTCTCCTATGTGCACAAGGATGAGGGTGATGTATTCAAAGCAGGCCCCGCATGGGATTTCGATGCCGGTGCGTCGACAGACAACGCTCCCGTCAAACTGGATACCAGCATCTATTACAACGCATTGTTCAAGTCCCCGCTGTTTATCTCGGCATTGGAAGAAGTTTGGGAAGAATACAAATCCATGATTGACGCAAGCAAGATCAATGCCGAAATTGACCTCATGCGCGATACCTTGAAGGTCGCAGCAAAGGTCGATAGCCTGAGGTGGGGTGTCCATTTGGACCTCTCCGGAATCGAGCGTCCCGATTATGACGCCTATGTGGATTTCCTCAAGTCTTCCTTGGACAACAAGTTTGCCGTCGTCAGTGACTATATATCGGCTCTGCCCCAGAAAGAGACCATATCTCCGAAATTGGCTCTTGCTACCGATACGTTCGAATATAACGGTGCCGAGAACAAGCCCGCCGTCTTGATTACAGATGAAGGGAACGAACTTGTCGAAGGGGAAGACTATGTCATAACTTACGCAGACAATATTGATGCCGGAACCGCAAGGGCAATTTTCAATGGTATTGGGAATTATGCGGGCTGGCAGGAACTTCCGTTCACGATTACTCCGAAGCCGGCCACTGTGTACGTTATAGATACACTAAAGATGTATGGCGAAAGCGACCCTGAATTACCTTATCGTGTTGAAGGCCTTGTCGAACGCGATGGAGTCATGGAAACCGTGGTAAATCTGGAATTGTTCCGTGCTCCGGGCGATACCGTGGGCATATACGGCATTAGCACCGCATGGAGCATGATTCCCAACAGCAACTACGACTTGAAAGCAATACCCGGCTGGTTTAGAATCGTTCCGGATAGTACGGAAATTCTCGTTACTGTCACCGGACATAAGGATTCCTTGGTGTATGACGGCACAGAACAATCCGTAAGCGGTTTCGACATGGTCTCCAACCGGGAAGCCTATTCCGTTGATTTTGTCAAGTACACAGGCGATTCCACCGTCACCGGAACCAATGCCGGGACCTACGCGATGGGTCTTGCCGACAGCAACTTTGCAAACACCTCCAAGAACTACTCGAACGTATCGTTTGTTATCGACGACGGAAAACTCGAAGTCCTCCCGAAGCCGGTCTCCTTGACCATTGCTAACGCCTCCAAGACCTACGGAGAAGAAGACCCTGAATTCACCTATACGACCGAAGGCCTCCTCACGTTCAATGAAGTCGAGGACTCCCTGAAGAACGTGACGCTCACGCGCGAAGAAGGAACGGATGCGGGCGAATACGCCATCACGGCTAATGTCGATGCCGATTCCAATGCCAACTATGCTGTGAAGGTCAATAACGGCGTGTTTACGATCAATCCGGACACGACGAAGGTTGTCGTCACTATCAAGGGCCATGTGGATACTTTGACATTCAACGGCAAGAATCAGTCTGTACACGGCTTTGATTTTGCCTCCAGCAATGAGGCCTATACATTGGATTTTGTCAACTTCACTGGTGATTCGGTTGCAACTGGAAAGGATGCAAAACAGTTTACGATGGAACTTGCCGATACAAATTTCAAGAATGTATCTGTCAATTATTCCAACGTGGAGTTCAATGTTAAAAATGGAAATCTCGTGATTCTCCCGAAGCCGGTTACCCTGACTGTTGCGAACGTATCCAAAACATACGGAGATAAGGACCCGGAACTCACGTATACCGTAGAAGGGCTTGTTAAGATTGATACGGTTCAAGATGAGTTGAAAGACGTGACGCTGAAGCGCAAGTCGGGTGAGGATGTTGGTGAATATTCCATTACCGCTTCTGTAAAGGGCAAGTCCAATCCGAACTATATCGTTTCTACGACCAAGGGCGTGTTCAAGATTAACCCGGATACGACGAAGATTGTCGTCACCATCAAGGGCCATGTGGATACGGTGGAATACGATGGCAAGAAGCATACTGTACACGGCTTTGACTTCTCTTCGGACTGCAGCTCCTATTCGATTGATCTTGTCTCCTTTGGGGGCGATTCCGTTGTGTCTGGGACCAAGGTCAAAACCTATTCGATGGGGCTGACTTCCGATCAATTCAAGAATTCTTCGGCAAATTATTCTAATGTGGTGTTCAAGGTCAAAGACGGAAATCTCGTCATCGTGAAACCGAAAGAACAGGATGGCCTGATCGCTTCTCCATCTAGAGCGACGCTTTTGAGGTTGACGACAATGGACCGCCGCATTCAGGTGAACAGCACCATGATGGGCAAGCCTTATGCCGTCTTTGACATGCAGGGTGTTGTCGTGCAGTCCGGCCGTGTGGATGCGGCAAGCTTCGAAATTCCTGTTTCGAAGTCGGGTGTCTACATGGTCCGTGTGGGTTCCTTGGCCCAGCGCGTGAACGTCAAGTAATTCTCTTTCAAAACATCTTTAACCAAAGACGGGGCCTGCGTAAAAAGCGCAGGTCCTGTTTTATGTAGCGGAACATGTAGAGCCAAACATGGATGTCGTGAAAAAAACTATTTTGTGGAAGATGATGAACCTTATTAAAAAAATGTTGTTTGCCGCCAGCATCGCCCTGTCGTTGTCTGGCTGTCTCATAGAATCCCTGGATGACGAATCCGATTATTGCGATACGCATGAATGCCTGCCTTCTACCGAAATCCGCCATCGTCCGACCTCGTTTGCGATTGAATTGCGGGCTGACGATTCTTCCCAGGTCGCGAAGCTTTACACGGTTGACTGCAAATACCTTCCTGGTGAAGATTCCTCAAAGTTCAGCACCTTCTGTGTCGATAGCGTCAAGTATGGCGATAGCGACGAACTGCACTATCTGCCGCAAAAAAGCAAGCACGAGGAAGACACCGGAGACCTGGAAGTTGCCGTAAACGGCACCCTGCGGCCACAATTCGCAGATATCCCGATGGATGATGATGGACACTTGCGATTTACCCTTGTCGACCACAATAACGAGGAAAAACCGTTTGATCTAGACCTGTCGGATTATATCGGTATCTACGAGCTCCATGGGGATACTTTTGATTTTGTATTTCCGCCTTATACCAAATTTACAGCATACAGTTACGACAGCACTTTTGACATAAGCCAATTGCCCAAATCCTTTACTACAACTAAGGAAGACGACTGTTTCTATTACACGGTTTCCCTTGACGATATGGGTCATGAGGATAGATTTACGTTGAGCAGGTCCTGCTACAAGATGGAGCTTTCCGATGCAAACGGGTCTCTTTCGCTTTCCAATTTATATTCCCTTCCCCGAATGAAGGAATCCGTAAGAGATTCGCTACCTCAGGCGGATAGGGAAGAAATGCGGCACTTGCGGACAATCCGTCATCCATGGCATACAGAAACCCGCCTCGATAAACAGGGCCCCGATGGCGAAGACGATTTTACCATATTTGTGATTTACGGCGGATATCGGTAGTTGCCGTAATCCCAATTTTACGTAGTTTTTGGCCGCTTTGGCTATCTTGACCTTTGCTGTGTTTTTTGTAGCTATACGGGTCGGCTCGACAGAATTGAATAAACGTGTGCAAATGTGCAGTGTTTGGCGCGGGCTTTGTACTCTTTCTTTGCCATCGGTGATTTGCGTTTGAGCCCCTTTTGCTGATGATACTTATGGAATGGCTGTATGCGTATGCCATGGGGGTGTATTTTTTATCACTTTCGTGTGTGCAAGTTGTTGATTTTTACTAGATTATGAAACT
Organism: uncultured Fibrobacter sp.; assembly: GCF_947305105.1. Lineage (NCBI taxonomy): Bacteria > Pseudomonadati > Fibrobacterota > Fibrobacteria > Fibrobacterales > Fibrobacteraceae > Fibrobacter > uncultured Fibrobacter sp. The sequence goes on from NZ_CAMZCS010000014.1 coordinate 42,168, forward strand.
GAGTACCAAGGATTAGAGATGTCTTCTATAAATTTTGCAACACGTGAAATTAGCTGTAAGGTGGTTTATTACGGACCTGGTTTGAGCGGCAAGACGACAAACTTGCAAGTCATTCACCAGAAAATGCCACAGGACAAGCGCACCGACATGGTTTCGCTTGCGACAGAAGGCGACCGTACCCTGTTTTTCGACTTCCTTCCTTTGAATCTTGGCGACATTAAGGGCTTTAAAACTCGTTTTCAGCTGTATACGGTTCCCGGTCAGGTTTATTACAACAGTACGCGAAAGCTTGTTCTTCGCGGTGTCGATGGTATCGTTTTTGTGGCTGACTCCCAGCGTTCCCGCCAGGCGGAAAACATCGAGAGTTTACAGAACCTGAGGCAGAATCTTCAGGATTACGGGATGGACTTGGACGATCTTCCGTTCGTGCTCCAGTACAACAAGCGCGACATGGAAAACGTTTTTACACTGGACGAGATGAATGCGGAATTGAATCCGAACAAGGTCCCGTTCTTCCCGGCTACAGCCCACAACGGCAAAGGGGTCGTGACAACGCTCAAGACCATTGCCATGCTTGTGATCGAGAAGTTTAACGTGAAGCAGGGATTCCTCCGCAAGGCCGCCGAAAGCGTGAACAACACGGGCGTCCACAGCGTTTCCCTGACCAAGGATGGCGTATCTGTCGCTAATGAACAGCATCAACAGCAGCCGCAGCAACAACAACCGCCGCGTGCGCCTGCGGCGCCTCCTGCTGCGGCCCCGCATCAGGAACGCCAGGCATCTCCGTTCCGGATGCCGTCGTTCGCTGCAAAGCCGCCAAGTGGCAATGTTTCGTCTAGCGGTGCCAGTTCGGGGTCGGGCCTGTTCCAGAAGGGGGCCACATCGTCCCCGTTCGGACGTCCACGCGCAGTCGCTCCGTCCCGCATGCCTACATTCGGTCGTGAACTTTCCAAGCCCAACCAGGATGTGTCGGACGACGATATCGAATTGCGCCCGTACATTCCCAAGAAGAAGTAGGCGGCAACAAGTTTATTTGAGGCAAATAGGTTTATCATGAGTGATTTTACGATTTATTCGGAAGATGCCGGCAAGGTTCGCCGTCTTATGCTTGCTTACCAGGCAAGCGTCAAGGCTGAATACATTGTTCTTTGCCATCGTGACGGTTCCATTATTGCCGAAGTGGGTTCTATCGGGACCGATGCGACTCCGCTTGCCGTTCTCAGCACGGCTTCGTTTGACTCTGCTCGCCAGATTGGCATGATGCTCGGTGGCGAAAATTTCCAGTCTGTTTCGTATGGCGGCGAAAACCGCTCCATCTATATTGCTCCGGTGGACCAGGCTTTGCTCTTGGTGCAAATTTTCCCGGGTTCCCGCCTTCCGAACCGTATTGAAGATTTTAACCGCATGCTTGTCGAAAAACTTGTCGACGCGGTTCCCGCGTTTACCCAGAATACCAGCAGGCTGGTTCGATAGGAGTGTCTGTGGCAGGGCTTCCGCCACTACGTTATCTTAGAAAGACGACAATCATTGTCATTGTCGTTTTTTTGGCTTTCTTGGTACACCGTGTGGTGAATTCCCTGATGGAAAACGAGGTTGTTCAGGATGTCGATGAAGCTGAACTTTCACTTGTTCAGAGCGTCATCTGTCGCCATATCGTGAGCGGCTCCCCGTTTGGCCAAGACAGCGTTTTCGAAGAAAATATCCGACTCTATTTCTATACTGCAATCCCCAATATCAAGGATTACAAGGACGACACGTTGCTCACGGTCTGGTATCGCGGACTCGATACCGTGCAGACCGTCCCTTGCAGTTTGACGGGTGACGTGTGCTTTTCCATGATAGCGCCGTCGCTGCTCCAGCCTGGCGAGTGGAGCGTCGATTTGGTCGACAAGCAGAGGCTGCTTTCCAGCCGCCAATTCCGTATTGAACCTGCCGAAAGGTAATAGGTAGCCCTCATGCGTTTTTCCGTGAGCTTGGCTTTGCTTGCCGCGGGTTGTGCGTTTGCCTTGGATGTCGATTCTCTCCCCGTATGGAACCCGGATTACCTTGTTCGTGGTAACGCTCCGTTGTACCCTACGGATACGACGGATATTTCGCATTCTAAATTGGTGACTCACGGTTACAAGACGATGCAGGTAACTGTGGGTGATGGCGGTACGCAGGTGGATCAGGAAATGCGGCTGAGTATTCAGGGCAACTTGACCGACAGCGTCTATGTCGATGCGCTCCTCTCGGATGTCGACCGCAAGGCGGGGGAGCAGACGACCGCGACATTGCAAGAAGTGGACCAGATTTATTTTAGGGTGGAATCTCCGCATTTTTTGCTGCACCTAGGTGATTTTACCTGGCACGACGAATCGATGGGTTTGTTCGGGTTCGAACGTTCTACGCTCGGTGCAATGGTTGGTGCGCGGGCGGGGTATTCCGAGGTGCGCGGCGCCGTGGGTACCGACGAGGTGGAACGTTACTCTGTGACATTCAATGGGGTGCGTGGCCAGCGAGAAGGCTATTCCATTGGCACGGGGGGTAACTACCTTTCTGTGGTGCCTGGGTCGGAGAAGGTCTGGTTGAACGGCATTGAACTGGAACGAGGCAAAGATTATGTTGTCAACTATGCGGGTGGCTTGCTCGATTTCAAAGGGACGCTTGTTCCCGGCAACGACGACGAAATCCGCGTAGATTACGATGCTTACGACGATGATAATGTTTATACAATGTATGCGGCCAAGGCGAAATACCGTCACCCGAACATCCACATGGATGTTTCTGGGTTCAGGCTGGAAAACGACGTGAAGCGCCTGAGGCATAATAGCTGGACCGATGACGATTACCGCTTGCTGAAAAATGACGATGGCGGGGAACTGGAACGCGATGATTCGCTGGGCCACCTCGCTAGGCCCACCCAGACCGATAGGATGGGGGCGAGGCTCCGCTTGCAGGCGGATCATCGCTTCTATGCCGACCTCGAAACGGCCTTGGGCCGGAAGGATTCCAATATAGTGTCCGACAAGGTGGATGGCCCGGAAGGGCGCGCTTTCCGCTGGTACGTGACTTCGGACTCTTCTTATGGATTGCGCAAGTTCCCGCTCTCAATTTCGGTGTACGGGAACTATATCGGCGAGGAATTCGGCAGTTCTGAGTTTGTCGGGACCGACCGGGATTGGAATTCGTATAAACTTATTGACGAGTGGGATTTGGACAGTAACGGCATTTCAGGGAATTTGAGACACGATGAACTTGCCTTGCGTATGAGGCTTTGGGATAATTTGTTCTCTACGGTGAAATGGGGCTACCGCCGTGCCGATGGCGAAGAGTGGAATTCTTCGAGAACGGCTGTGGGCTTGACTCACTCGGATAGGGCGATCCATAGCGAACTGGAACTGATTCGCGTCGCTTCGGTGCAAGAGTTGGAACGCACTCGTTACCAGGCGACCGCCAATGCGGAGTTCAGGCAAGGCTTTGTCCGGCCTTTTGGCGAGATGGATTTCCGCTATACGGAAAGCGATTCTATTGCACGGAAGGGTGACCCCTTGTACGAGGTGGGGTATGGAAGGTCGTTGGGCGGGATTGCCTTGGTGGACGACGGCTGGAATATTCGCGAAGCGCTGGGGACAAAACTTGCAAAGAAACGCGAGCGGGCCGAAAGGGAAAGCGAGTGGGAAGATTCCCTCGTGACCTATGTGTGGCAGCAGTCTGCCGACGCGAACTGGAAGTATTTCCAATTGACGCACATGTTGCAGTACGAATATTCTAAGCTTGCAGAAGAAGGCGATCAAGATGCGTGGGTGGGCGAACTCAATGCGAATTTCGGGAACCGGAACGAATGTGTTTACGGCAACGTGGCGTACAAACTGGGCATGACAGAGGAACAGACTTACGTGTCGGTGTACAAGGCTGTAGCTCCGGGTACGGGCGACGTGCGTTACGATAGCCTCACGGGCGTGTTTATCGAGGGCGTAGATAATGGCGATTTTGTGTACGAGGGCAAGGGCCGCAATGATTCTGTGGGGGCTGTCCTTGCGTCCAATTCGGCATTCAGTGCCGATCTTGAACTAAAACCGGCGCAGGCGTTTGGGGTAAAGCATGGTATCTTGCGCGATATTGTCTTGGGCGGTTCGTTCAGTTCAGAAGGCGAGGATACGACTGGCAAACATCTCTATTTCCCTCCCGTGACGAGTTCTGCGCTCCGTGAAATTTCGTCGGGTACGCTTTCTTGGGAAGGGCGGCTTGAATGGTCTCATCCGAGGGGATTTTCGGCATCGTATTCGCCGGGTGCAGATTACGAAAAAATGCTTTCGTCCTATTCGTATTTCCGTGAATCGTTCCGCCATGAAGCGACTCTCGGGATGCAGGTGAAGGAGAACCACTATGTCGGGGCTTCGGGCCAGCTGGAAACGGTTGACTTGACGGCGCTCCAGGTGTTGGAATGGAAAACTCGCGATGGCTCGTTGCGCTACCGATACAGTTTCCTTGACGGCTTCCATGTGGAGCCCGGTGCGCGCCTCCGTTATGGCGATGGGCACGACGAAGTGGGCTATGAGTTCGATGCTTTGTTAAGGGAGGGCTCGCTCCGTGTCGGTTACGAACGCGAAGAGAAGGTCAATGCCTTTGTTCAGTTTGCGGCTGTCCAGATGGAAAGTGGCGGCGACATGATCCCTTACCAGATGATGTCCGGTTACGGCGAGGGGCGCACATACCGATTAGAAGCGTCGCTTTCGCTTGATTTGAACAAGAATATCTCTGTGGCGTGCCACTATGTGTTGCGTTTTGGTAATGCCGAAGAAAATATTTTCCAGAAATTGAGCAGCGAGGCGCGCGCTTATTTCTAGGGTGAAGAGGATTTGATGGTCGATGTGAACGAAAAACTCCAGGTGCAAGCGGCTCGGGTTCGCCATTCTCGGGCAGGGTGGAATTTGTCTGCCCTGTTGTTTGCTGTGCTGTTCCTGGTTGTTTTTTCGCATGCCGGTGAAGGCTGCCGCATTTCCCGTATTGAATGGCGAGGGAATCCCATTGACTTCGACAAGGCCCAGATGGAAAGTGTTGTCGGCAAGCCGTGCGATGCTTGGCTTGTCGCGCGGAAAAAACTGGTCGACTATTACGAGAATCATGGTTTTATTGCCGTGAAATTGGAAGGTTCCGTTGATAGTGCGGGCGTTTTGTCGTTGGATTTCGAACGGGGGATGGGCTGGGTCTGGGCCCCTGCCGAAAACTTGGATTCCAGCGGGACGAAACCCGAGGTGTTCCGGAAATTGAGCGGCCTTGAGGCGGGCGAGCCGGTATCCCTTTCGGATTTGGAACGTTCGGAGCGGAAACTGGCCCGTTTGGGTTATTTCGAGATGACTTCACCGACGCGCCTGTTCCGTGACCCAGTCCGCAACAGGATTTTCCCCGTGTACAGTATGCGCAAGGCATCGGTTTCGCAGGCAGAAGGGGTGCTGACCTATTCCAGCGAAGACAACGTATGGGAAGGCTTGATTGACGTGAACCTCTACAATATCGCTGGTACGGCGCGAGACTTGATTTTGGAAGGCTATACAGGCGACGATGCCCGACACATGTTCGGCAGCTACAAGGAACCCTGGATTTTAGGGACGAACTGGAACTTGATTGTTCGCGGACGGTTTGACGAGGAAATTTTTGATGACGAAGATGATGCCGAAAGGGAAATCGTCGGTGAACTGGGCGTGACGCGCGAAATCGGTTTTGATTTCACTATTGGTGTATTCCTTGGCATCAGCGAAGACGGCAAACTTTCTTCGCTTGAAATGTCGTATGTGTCGCTCGATCGGTTTGTATTGCCGCGCAACGGTTGGCGTATGGATGGCTCCCTCACGTGGAAGATGGACCGCCCTGATTCCTTGGACAATTTCCTTGATGCGCACGCCCGCGTGGTGACGTACATGCCGTTGTACGGGAACTTCATAACCCGTTTCACGGGGGCTGCGGGCGGAGTGTTCCCCACCGATGCGGCCGTCAAGCGGATGGACCTTTTCTCGTTGGGAGGCTTGGATTCTTTCAAGGGGATGCAGTACCACATGCTGCGCAGTCGCAGTTACGGATTTTCTGAAATGGCTGTCCTTTGGCAGGATGGTTACGACTTGAGTATCGAAGTTTTCTACCAGCCTGGCCTTTACCGGCGTATGGCTCCGGGGCATGGCTGGGCACGCGAACAGGGCTACGGCCTCGGCTTTACGCAGTACCGTGGCAACTGGAGCGTGAACATCTATTACGCATTGAGGAATGGCGAGAATTATCTCGATGGAATCATCGGGTTCGGCGTCAAGACGTTGTTCTAGCGATGAGGCTCCAGGCTCGGGGCCCGAGCAGTGAGCTGTGAGCAATGAGCGCTGAGGCTAGAGACTAGAGGTTAGAGGCTAGTGAAAAGAATCACGCACTTCGTGCGTCAATATAAGACGGCGAAGCCGTGATATTTCTCCCTAGCCCCTAGATCCTAACCCCTAACCACCAACCACTAACCACCAACCACTAACCACTAATCACTTCCCACTTCCTACTTCCTACTTCCTACTTCCTACTTTATCTCTCGTCTCTCGTCTGTAGGACCGAAGGTCCGTTCTCTCGTCTAAATAGGCGTCTTACTCTTTTCCCCAGCAATCTCCCTCACGAGCTTTGGTACAAGGTAACCGGGGAGCCTGGTCCGGATTTCGGCGATGAGTTCCCGTGCGCGGTCGTCGTCCACCTCGAAGTGCGCGACCCCGTTCGCGTGGTCCAACTGGTGCAGGTAGTAGGGGAGGACTCCTTGCGTAAACAGCTTGTGGCTCAGCTTTTCGAGCGTCGCCGCATTGTCGTTCACGCCCTTCAGCAGCACGCTCTGGTTGAGCAGTGTCCAGCCGCTGAAACGCAGGTGCCCGAATACCATCTGTGATTCCTCGTCGAGTTCGTCGGGATGGTCCACATGCGAAACAAGCACGCATTCGAAGCGGGCGGGCAGTTCGCGGAGGAGTTCGAAGTGCTGCATGGCAATGTCGGGGCGGATTACGGGGAGCCGCGTATGGATGCGAAGCGTTGTCACGGAGCCGTGTACGGCGATAGTTTCTACGAGGTCGCGGAATTCGCCCGGGCCGAGCGTGAGCGGGTCGCCTCCCGAGAGGATGACTTCCCAGATGTCCGTGTGCGTGTCGAGCCAGTTGCCCACATGCCCCGCGATGTCGGGAATGTTCTGGAACGGATAGTTCTTGCGGAAGCAGAAACGGCAGCGCATACCGCAGGTGGCGGTCGATACAACGAGGGCGCGCTTGTCGTATTTCTGGATGACGCAGTCGGACTTGCCTGCGGGGAGGTCGCCCACGGGGTCGTCAACGAATCCGGGAACCTTCTCGCGCTCTGCCATGAGCGGGAGAACTTCGCGCATCAGCGCTTCGGGCTCGGCGGATTTCTTGATGAGGTCGGCGTAGTGCCTAGAGCAGATAAACGGGAATTTCGGGTCGGAATCTAGCGTGGCGGGGGCGAGGACCTCGGTGATGCTGGCCGCTTGGTCGGCGCCCAAATAGTCGAAAAATTCGGAAATTTGAGTAAAAACTTTAACAGATGTTTCCATTATATTGCTAAATTTAGAATCAAAATCAACAAGAGGATAATATGGGTACTGTAAGCACCAACGAATTCCGCAAGAAGCTCAAAATTATGGTCGACGGCCAGCCGTACGAAATCATCGAGAACCAGTTTGTGAAGCCGGGCAAGGGCCAGGCTTTCAACCGCGTCCGCATCAAGAACCTGGTGACTGGCCGCACTCTCGAACGTACCTGGAAGAGCGGCGATACTGTCGAAGAAGCCGACGTGACCTACACTGAGATGACGTATTTGTACAACGACGGTTCCACCTGGTACTTCCTGGACAACGATTCCCAGGAAACCATGGAAATCCCGAAGGAATCCCTGAACGGCTGCGAAGTGTGGCTCCTTGACGGCGCTACCGTCGAAGTCACCTGGTGGAAGGACCCGAAGAGCGGTTCTACCTTGCCGATCGAAGTCATCCCGCCGACATTTGTCGACCTGATGATCGTGGAAGCTCCTCCGGCAGTGCAGGGCAACACCAGCGGTAACGTGATGCGCGAAGCCATCCTCGAAACCGGCGCCAAGGTGATGATCCCGCTGTTCATCGAGAACAACACCAAGATTCGCGTGGACACCCGCGACGGTTCTTACCTCGAACGCGCTAAGTAATATTACTTGCAAAATGTCATTCAAAATGCTCCTGGCTTTGGCCGGGGGCTTTTTTACGTTTAAAATAGTTGCAAGCTATGCGACAGCGAAAGGCTTGATTTCTTCGAGTTCTTTCGAAAGCCCTATCTTGAGATTTCGGATGTCGATGTCGTCTTGCAGGGAGATGAAATAGTCGTCGGATACGCCAAGAAACTTGGCAAGTCTCAGGGAGGTGTCGACGGTAATTCGCCTGCGGTCGTGAAGGATGTCCTGAATCCTGGAAACGGGAACGTTGATTGCCTGGGCGACCTTGTAGGCGGAAAGTCCCATGGGCGTGAAAAACTCTTCGTTCAGAATCTCTCCGATTGTCGGTGTTTTGATGTATTTTTTCATAAAAACTCCTAGTGGTAATCAACAATTTCAACGTTGTAAAACTGTCCTTCGTTCATTGTAAAGCAAATACGCCATTGGTCGTTAATTCGGATAGAATATTGCCCTTCTCTATCTGCAAAACTATGTATCATATAATATACCTATTTCACGTGTATATGTCAAGCGGGTATGTTTTTAGAAAACCTTTAAGGTGTCCCTATCTTTAAGACGGATAAAGGGGATAAAATGAGCCGAAAAATTTTGTTTATGCGCACTTTTTTACATTGCAGAAACATTAGATGTTATATTTAGTGCGGATAATAGGAGGAATATGTCGAATTTGTTCTCTAGGTCGTCTTTGCGTGCTAACATAGTGACTGTGGCAATGGCTGCTTTCTTTCTCGCGGCTTGCGGTGGCGATGGCAATAAAGCCAATGAACCGGACCCTTCTGCCGAGGCCGATTTTGTAGTGGATACTTTCGGCGATCTTTCTGTTTGCACCGGCAACCGCGAAGGCGCGACCGCCTACGTGAAAGACGAAGATCACGATTACATCTGCACTAACGGTGATTGGGCCATCGACACCAACGCCGATACTCGCAAAAAATCAAGCAGCAGCAAAGACAAAGCGAAATCATCCTCCTCGCGTCATTCCGAGGACTCTTCCTCTTCGCGTCATTGCGAGGACTGTAAGGACGAAGCAATCTCCAGCAGCAGTTCGGCGAAATCTTCATCAAGTTCAGTCACTTTGGCCACGCCCTGCAAAACCGAAACGGAAGACAACTGCGAATACGGCGAGTTGGTGGATGCTCGCGATGGTCAGACATACAAGACGGTGAAAATTGGTGATCAATGGTGGATGGCCGAAAATCTGAATTATAAAGTAGACAGCAGCTGGTGTGGCGGTGGACGCGTTGAAAATGAAGGAGACTGCTCCAAGTACGGTCGTCTCTACACTTGGGCTGCCGCAGTTGGTAGGTCTGAAGATGATTGTGGCTATGGCCATATTTGCAGCCTTTTCGGCAAGGTGCATGGCGTGTGTCCTGAAGGCTGGCTTTTGCCCGATACCACGGAATGGAGCAAACTGTTTACCGCAGTGGGCGGAGAAAGCGTTGCTGGCAAGATGCTCAAGGCGCAGACTGGCTGGGGCTGGAATAATTACAATGATTCAAGTGGTAACGGTACGGACGCCTACGGTTTCTCTGCGCTCCCTGCTGGTGGCAGATACAATGATGGCAACTTCATCAATGAAGGTCTCGACGCTAAGTTCTGGAGTGCCACTGAGGACAATAGCGACCGCGCCTACTACATGAGCCTGTTCTACCACAGCGATCATGCGTACTTGAACAACAGCCTCAAGCGCTTCGCATTCTCGGTTCGTTGCCTGAAGGACGATCCCTAACCCCTTCAAAATCCACGCATTGACAATCTATCTATAAAACAAGGGCGCTTCGGGCGCCTTTTTTGTGCTGGTGCGTATAAATTGCTTGGTTTTGTAGGTCTTATATGGTCTGAGGTGGGGAAAAACATGATTTTTTTATTATATTTCGTTTAAAATAAAAAAAATGAGGAAATATGACGAATTTATTCTCTAAACAGTCTCCCTGGAGCTGCGCAGCAGCGGCAGGGGTCTTTGCACTTCTGTTTACCGCCTGTGGCGATGAGGTTACCGAAGTGACCGAGGTTAACCAGGTAGTCGGGATGCAGGTGCTGGAGGCGGGCGACGCCTTGCCCAAGTGCACCGCAGACAACGAGGGTGCGATGGTGTATTCCGTGGATTCTGCTGCAGCATACTACTGTGTTAACAGAAATTGGACCTCGATGAAGGGTAAAGACGGAAAAGACGGCGCCGATGGAAAGAATGGAAAAGATGGGAAGAATGGTACAAATGGGAAAGACGGTGCCAAGGGTGACCCGGGCGTAAAAGGTGATTCTGGTGCAACGGGTAATAATGGCCTTTCTGCTTATGAAATCGCCAAAGCCGACGGCTATACGGGAACTGAAGAAGAATGGATTACTTCGCTAAAAGGTGACCCAGGAGCCAAGGGCGACACGGGCGTGGCGGGTACCAGTTGCTCCGCCGAAGAAGATTCTGTCGGAGTAAAGATTACTTGTACCGACGGCAAGTCGTTTACGCTGAGCAATGGAGCTGATGGTAGTGATGGCAAGAATTGCGAAATTGCGCGTGATACGAATGGAGTTATCACCCTGACGTGTGGCGAAGATACAACGATGCTTTATAAAGCGATGTGCGGAACCAAACCTTACGATCCTGCAAAACAACTCTGTGACTTCCGAGACATGCAACTCTACAGGGTAGTGACCATCGGCGAACAGACCTGGATGGCGGAGAACCTGAACTATAAAACAGAAAATAGCTACTGTTACGGGGAGACCGCAAGCGATCCCAAGACAGAAAACTGCACCAAGTACGGTCGTCTCTACACTTGGGCTGCTGCGATTGATTCAGTCAAGCTTTATAAGGATAAGGCCCTAGACTGCGGTTATGGTAAGACTTGTTCTCTGCCTGATACGGTGTACGGTATTTGTCCGCCGGGATGGCACTTGCCTGATTCCACGGAATGGAGCAAGCTGTTTACCGCAGTGGGCGAAATAAGCGAGGCTGGCACGAAGCTCAAGTCGCAGACTGGCTGGAATGATTACAATGGTACAAGTGGCAACGGTACGGACGCCTACGGTTTCTCTGCGTTCCCTGCTGGTATCAGAAACGGCATTGGCTTCTATAAAGAGGGTCTCTGCGCTTACTTCTGGAGTGCCGCTGAGAAGAAAGATAGCTACAACGCCTACCACATGGGTCTGGACTACAACTATGAGACTGCGTACTTGAACCGCATCAATGAGGACTTCGCACTCTCGGTTCGTTGCCTCAAGGATTAACAAGCGCCAGGACTAGCTATTAACGCAAAACATTCTTGAACACCCGGGCGATTTCGCCCGGGTTATCTTTTAACATGGTCAGTGCGAGACTCTAAAAGCCAAGCCGAATGTATGGCTTGTGTGGGATACAGTTTCACTGTAAATGGTCTTTTTCGTATGATTGTACAGGTTGCCTTGTTTGCTCTCAAGTTTGCCGATGGTATAGTTTAAAGCGAATCCGTAATTCCATAACCTGCTGAGCCGCCATTCTTTGCCAAATTCAAATTTGCAGTAGATATCTACAGGTGCAATCACTGTCGATGAGTCTTTGTACACTTGGTTGTGGTCGTGTTCGGTCATTTGGATGATGTCAACGACAAAGCCTGCATTGATTCCTATGAAACTGCCGTACAAAGGATTCCCTTTGTCTTGAATGGGGTAGAATTCTCCGCCTCCACCAAAAAGGATTCTGAAAATGTCGTTATTGTTTTCCTTGAAAGAATAATTTTCGTCCTGTTGTCCGATATTTTTTTCTTCGTCTTTTTCTTCGTACGATCCTATGCCATACCCTAATCCGGCTACTCCGTAAAAGGAAACAATGTTGTTAAAGGATTTGCCGCAACGGAGATCTAAAAGAGACAGGACTCCAGAAAATTCTTCCGTTGATTTTGAATCGTCGATAGACGATTCCACGTTGAATATGTTTGTCTCTGTTGTGTAGAAAAGTCCTAGGTTCGCAGAAAGGTAGAGCCCAAGGTGTTCTTGAAAGATTGGCTCGTTTTGGTTAGTTTCGTATTGTGCTAATGCACTTGTTACGACTAACAGCAATGTCGAAACAATTCTTTTCATGAGGGCTCCAGTCAAAGAATCTTTTAGTGCGTAATTCTAACCGCCAAACCGACGGTGTGACTGGATTGGGATATTTCTTCTGAGAAATTGGCATAGGAATCATTTTCATCCATGAAACCGATGGCGTAATTCAATGTGACGCCAAAACTCCAGCGTCTGCTGAACCACCAATCCTTGCCGACTTCAAAGCGGAAAAAGAAATTTCCGATATCGGCGCAATCTATTTCGTCTTTATCGATATAATCAAAAGAATGGTCGGTATGGTAAATGTTGTCTATTGCTACACCGGCACTGAGCCCTAGGAATAGGCCATAAAGGGAATTATCCATGTCTTGGATTGGGTAGAATTCTACGCCTAAGCCATAAATAAATCTATAGTCTTCATTGTGGCTTTCCGCCTCTTCAAAAGAAAACTCATTGAATTTTTCGCCGGTGTTTTTTTGCTCGTCTTCGTAGGAACCTGTCCCGTAGCTAAATCCGCCAGTTGCGTAAATAGATACTAGGTTTGCTATGGATATGCCGAGTCGGATTTCGTTGTGTGTTATGAGTCCTGAAAAATTATTCGTTTCCTCGTATGTGTATTTTTCGTATATGTCGGTCGTGGCCTTCGTTGTAGATGTATAAATGAATCCGAGGGCTTTATTGAAGTAGAAACCTCTATGGGCATGATAATATGGATCGCTGCTGGGGGATGTTTCGTATTGGGCGAACACGCAAGATGCGATAAACAGGAGCGAAACGATAATCCTTTTCATTTTAAGGCTTTTCCCTTTGCTGGGCTAGATGCGTATGGAATATGTTAAAATGACAAAATGCCTGTTGCTAATTTAGTGCGATAGCCGGAGCGTCAGGCCGATTGCGTGATTCTTGTAGGTATCCCTTTCGTTGTCGTATTCACTTGTTGCATCGCCGGCTGTATAATTCAACGCGACTCCGTAACTCCAGCGTCTGCTGAACCACCAATCCTTGCCGACTTCAAATCGTGCGAAATAGTAGACGAAATCATGATGGTCTAAAGCCATGTCGATTGAAAGGCCGATGGTGAGCCCGATGAAAATGCCATAGACTGGATTCAACTTGTCTCGGATGGGATAAAATTCTGCACCGCCTCCAAAAAGGAATTTCAACAGTCTTTCATCACAATCGATTTTTTCGTTAAGGGTGGTGTCTTCGGCATAATCGGAGACATATTCATAATGTCCGCTTCCAGTGCCGACGCCTAGAGCTCCATATATGGATATTAAGTTAGCGATTGAAGCTCCGAGTCGAATTTCCTCGTAAGGGAGCAGATAACCGTTAATCTTTGAGTCTTCCATGTTCTTGCTTGTGGTAAAACCGTAATGGTGACGAAGGTAGGTATAGGCAATCGATAAACCATTCGAAAAATAGAACCCCCTGTGTTGGTGATAGTACAAATCAGGTTGCTCGATCAAGTAAGACGATGCGGGGAGGGCTTGATAATTTTGAGCCTGTCCAATTTGATTTTGTGCGAAGATGCTGGCTGCAATCAGCAGTATTGTTGTAATTGTTTTTTTCATGAGGAACCCTGACAATGAAATGTTTAGTGTGCAATCCTGAACGCCAGGCCGAACGTGTTGCTTGAAATGGTCTCTACGTTCGTCTGGCCTTCGTATTGCCCGACATCTGATTCTGAATCTCCGAGGGTATAGCTGATTGCAACGCCGATGCACCAGCTCCTGCTAATCCACCACTCCTTACCGACCTCCAGTCGTATAAGGGCGTTGATCAGGGTTGTTGTTTTTGTCTTTTCATCGTCTTCTTTTTCGAGATGGGTGATTTTGTCAAACATCATGCCCAGGGAAGGTCCGAAGAAAAGCCCGGAGAATATACTATTGTCGTCCCTGATGGGGTAAAATTCTCCGCCTATACCAAAAGCGTACCGTGTGTCCGAACTTGCATTGTCTTCGAAGTATTTGTTTTCATAATCTTTATCGGAATTGCTTTCGGGATCTTTGACGGAATATTTGGTTTCTTCGCTGTATGAGCCCGACGCATAGCCCACTCCAAGGAGGGCGTAAATAGAGGCGAAGTTCGCAATGGATATGCCAATCCGCGATTCGCTGTAAAAAAGTGGGCCGGAAAAAAGAAGTATTTCTTTTTCGGAACCGAAGGATCTGTTATACTTGGTTGTCTGGTCAATAGAGGTGTAAGCAAACGCAAGGTTTTGCGAAAAATAAAAGCCCCTGTGTTCTCCTGGATATGTCGCTGCACTGATTTGCGTAGATGCGCAGAGTGCTGCTAAGAGTATCGCAGAAAAGACTTTTTTCATTTGTATTTCCTTCTTGGAACCGGAATGCGGATAAAATATATATATAAATGATAAATAGCGTATCAATAAAAAAGAAATGAGACGCCCTCTACGGCTTCAATCGGTTCCTAGTGCGCAATCCGGATGGCTAGGCCGAAGGTGTGGCTTGTTGTGGTTTGCTCCTCTTTTCTGGAACCGCTGTAATCGTTGTTAGGGGATTCCGTGTGCATAAATCCGCCGAAGGTGTAGTTGAACGATGCACCAACTCTCCAGCGCGTGCAGAACCACCAGTCGTAACCGGCTTCAACTCGGCCAAAGAAGTTGTGGAAGGTCTCGTCGGAGTTCTGGAAGTGATATTCGGAGGTGATTTCCGCCGCTTCAAAAGCAAAGCCCCCGCAAAGTCCGAAAAATAGGCCGTAAAGCAGGCTTTCCTTGTCTTGAAGCGGGTAAAAATCGGCCCCTAGGCCGAGAAGCATTCTCATGGTTGTTGCGGATGCTTCCTCCGTCCTTTCATAATCGTCTTCTTTATTGCGATACGTGTCTTCAATGTCGCCTGTACCGAGGCCGAATGCAAAAGTTCCGTAAATACCGGCAACGTTGAGGTAGTAAGCGCCAAGCCTGGCTTCGATAAGGGGAGGTATCCAACCTTTGAATGAAATATCGTCGGTCCCTTCGTCTCCCCAGTTCTCTCTTTCGTAATGCTTGCTTAAGGATTCATAGGCGAAGGTGAATACGGTCGCGAAATATATTCCGTCGTGTGCGTGATAGTAGTAGTCCGTTTTGTCGACGGTACTTTTTGTCTCGTTGCCGGTTTGATCAAGTTGTGCAAAAGTGAACGATGCAAATAAAAGCGTTGCCGCTATGATTCTGGTGTAGATAGATTTTTTCATATTCTTGTTAGTGTGCGATCCTGAACGTTATGCCGAAATTGCCAACAGCATCGTAGAAAAGAATTTTTTCATCTGTATTTCCTTCTTGGATCAGGATTGCGGATAAAATATATATAAATGGTAAAAAGCGTATCAACTAATAGCGTTTATTATAAAAAGAGGGGGGGGGGCTTTTTGAGCTTTTTTTATTATTTTTTGCTTAAATCTTCTTAAAGAGGAAATATGTCGAATTTATTCTCAGAACAGTCTCCCTGGCGCAATCGGAGCGTTGCGATAGGGTCCATTTTGTTTACCGCGTCAATGTTTGCCGCCTGTGGCGACGAAGTCACCAAAGTGTCCGAGGTTACCCAGGTAGTCGGGATGCAGGTGGTGGAAGGAGGCGAAGCCTTGCCCAAGTGCACCGCAGACAACGAGGGGGCGATGGTGTATTCCGTGGATTCTGCGGCTGCTTACACTTGTTTCGGCGGGGCCTGGACCTCGAACAAGGGCAAGGACGGAAAAGATGGCGCCGATGGAAAGAATGGAAAAGATGGGAAGAATGGTGCAAATGGAGCGACTGGCGCAGCCGGTTCGGCTGGGACTGATGGCGATGACGGTTCCTATTGCACGGCGAAGGCCCTGAAAAACGGCAACGGCTACAAGATTGTATGCGGTGGCGATTCCGTCGGCGTTGTGCTGAATGGGCAGGACGGTGCCAAGGGTGACTCGGGTGTAAAAGGTGATTCCGGTGCGACGGGCAATAACGGCCTTTCCGCTTATGAAATCGCCAAAGCTGGCGGCTACGAGGGATCCGAAGAAGAATGGATTGCTTCGCTGAAAGGAGACACGGGTGCCAAGGGCGACTCGGGCGTGGCTGGTTCCGGTTGCTCAGTCAAAGAAGACTCTGTCGGAATAGAGATTACTTGTTCCGGCAAGTCGTTCACGCTGAACCACGGAGCCGATGGCAAGGATGGAAAAAGTTTAGCGGATCGCTGGATGGTGGATCACCGCGACAACCAACTCTACAAGGTAGTGACCATCGGCGATCAGACCTGGATGGCGGAGAACCTGAACTATAAAACTGAAAATAGCTGGTGTGGTGGCGGAAACGGTGAGAACGAAGGTGATTGCACCAAGTACGGTCGTCTCTACACTTGGGCTGCTGCAGTTGGCAAGTCCGAAGATGAATGCGGTTACGCCAAAATTTGTAGGCTTTCCGGCAAGGTGCGTGGCGTGTGTCCTGAAGGATGGCACTTGCCCGATACCACGGAATGGAACAAGCTGTTTACCGCAGTGGGCGGGAATAGCACTGCAGGCAAGAAGCTCAAGTCGCTGACTGGCTGGGTTGATAATGGCAACGGTACGGACGCCTACGGTTTCTCTGCGCTCCCTGCTGGCGTAAAGTACTACAATGGCGACTTCAGCGGTGCTGGCGACATCGCTAACTTCTGGAGTGCCACTGAGTACGGTAGCGTCGGCGGCGACAAGATGGGTCTGGGCTACAGCAGTGAGCGTGCGGACTTGAACGTCCGCGGTAAGAACGACGCATTCTCGGTTCGTTGCCTCAAGGACTAGCTTTTAGCCTCACTCCACATTGTTTTTGAAAATTTTTTAAAAAGAGGAAATATGTTGAATTTATTTTCCAAACAGTCACCCTGGGGTTGGCGAATCGCCGCGATCGGGTCCGTTTTGTTTATCTCGGCAATGTTTGCCGCCTGTGGCGACGAAGTCTCCAAAGTGACCGAGGTCTCCCAGGCCGCCGGGGTGCAGGTGGTGGATGCAGGCAAAGCCTTGCCCAGCTGCACCGCAGACAACGAGGGTGTGATGGTGTATTCCGTGGATTCTGCTGCGACTTACACTTGTATCGGCACGACTTGGACCTCGATGAAGGGCAAGGACGGAAAAGATGGCGCCGATGGAAAGAATGGAAAAGATGGGAAGAATGGTGCAAATGGAGCGGCTGGCGCAGCCGGTTCGGCTGGGGCTGATGGCGATGACGGTTCCTCCTGCACAGTGAAGGCCCTGAAAAATGGCAACGGCTACAAGATTGTATGCGGCGGCGATTCCGTCGGCGTGGTGCTGAATGGGCAGAACGGCGCCAAGGGCGACTCGGGCGTAAAAGGTGATTCCGGTGCGACGGGCAATAACGGCCTTTCCGCTTATGAAATCGCCAAAGCTGGCGGCTACGAGGGATCCGAAGAAGAATGGATTGCTTCGCTGAAAGGAGACACGGGTGCCAAGGGCGACTCGGGCGTGGCTGGCACCAGTTGCACTGCTGAAGAAGTTTCTGACGGTGTAAAGATTACCTGTCCCGACGGCAATTCGTTCACGCTGCGTAACGGAACTGACGGTAAAGATGGAAACGACGGTTATATAGACGGCTGGATTTTGGATTATCGTGACAAGCATCTATACAGGACAGTGACCATCGGCGATCAGACCTGGATGGCCGAAAACCTGAACTACGAAGTTGAAACAGGTAGCTACTGCTACAATGATAGTGCCAAGTATTGCGAAAAGTACGGTCGTCTCTACACTTGGACTGTTGCAGTTGGCAAGTCCGAAGATGAATGCGGTTACGACAAAACTTGCGGGCTTTCCGGCAAGGTGCGTGGCGTGTGCCCTGAAGGCTGGCACTTGCCTGATACCACGGAATGGAACAAGCTGTTTACCGCAGTGGGCGGGGATAGCACTGCAGGCAAGAAGCTCAAGTCGCAGTCTGGCTGGAGCTGGAATGATGACGATGGTACAAGTGGCAACGGTACGGACGCCTACGGTTTCTCTGCGTTCCCTGCTGGCAGCAACTTCGACGCTTGGGGTGACGGCACTTCCTTCTGGAGTGCCACTGAGCGCAATAGCTACGTCGCCTACGGCATGGGGCTGTTCTACGAAACTGAGTATGCGTACTTGGTCTACTGCGATAAGGACGTCGCATTCTCGGTTCGTTGCCTCAAGGATTAGACTTGGCCTCAATCCACATTGTTATGAAAATTTTTTAAAAAGAGGAAATATGTCGAATTTATTCTCCAAACAGTCACCCTGGGGCCGGCGGAGCGCCGCGATCGGGTCCATTTTGTTTGTCTCGGCAATGTTTGCCGCCTGTGGTGACGAAGTTACCGAAGTGACCAAGGTAACCCAGGTGGTCGGGATGCAGATGGTGGAAGAAGGCGATGCCTTGCCCGAGTGTACCGCAGACAGCGAAGGGGCGATGGCCTATTCCGTGGATTCTGCGGAGGCTTACACTTGTATCGGCGGGACATGGACCCCGATAAAGGGTAAAGACGGGAAAGATGGCGCCGATGGAAAGAATGGAAAAGATGGGAAGAATGGTGCAAATGGAGCGGCTGGCGCAGCCGGTTTGGCTGGGGCTGATGGCAAAGACGGTTCCTCTTGCACGGTGAAGGCCCTGAAAGACGGCAACGGCTACAAGATTGTGTGCGGCGGCGATTCAGTCGGCGTGGTGCTGAATGGGGAAGACGGGCAGGACGGTGCCAAGGGCGACTCGGGCGCAAAAGGTGATTCCGGTGCGACGGGTAAAGACGGTCTTTCCGCTTACGAAATCGCCAAAGCTGGCGGCTACAAGGGGTCCGAAGAAGAATGGATTGCTTCGCTGAAAGGAAACACGGGCGCCAAGGGAGACACGGGCAAGGCTGGTACCAGTTGCTCTGCCGTAGAAGTCTCTGACGGAGTAGAGATTACCTGTACCGACGGCAAGTCGGTTAAGCTGCGCAACGGAGCCGATGGTAAAGATGAGTTCGGCTGGATGTTGGACTCCCGTGACAGGCAGTTCTACAGGATAGTGACCATCGGCAAACAGATCTGGATGGCGGAGAACCTGAACTACGCCCCTGTGTTTAGCTGGTGTGGTGGCGGAAGCGGTGAGAACGAAGGTGACTGCTCCAAGTACGGTCGTATTTATGAATGGGCGAGAGCGATTGACAAGCCTGAGAAATGCGCCATTGGCAAGACCTGCGTCCTTTCCGGCAGGGTACGAGGTTTGTGTCCTGAAGGATGGCATTTGCCGGATTCTGCGGAAGTTGAAGAGTTGTTTACCGCAGTGGGCGGAGAAAGCGTTGCTGGCAAGATGCTCAAGGCGCAGACTGGCTGGAATCGTAAATACGGCGACGGTGACGCCAACGGTACGGATGCCTATGGTTTCTCTGCGCTCCCTGCTGGCACGATGGCCGACGGCCATTTCGCTCATGGTGGTTACTATACTGAATTTTGGACTATCACTCAGTACGATACCTACCACGCCTACAGCATGGGTTTTTTGGGCGACGAGGATAGTGCGAGCTTGGGTATCTTTGGCAAGGACAGGGCAATCTCTGTCCGTTGCCTCAAGGATTAACAAGCCGAGTGAAGTGGTCGCCAAGTTTACTTGAGCGACCATTTCCGAGGCGCAGAATCTGCGCTACGCAGTAGCGCCAGGATTAGTTTTTTTTAGCGCAAAGCATTCCTGAACACCCGGGCGACTTCGTCCGGGTTGTCGCTTTTTAGCCAGCTGAGCGTTTCGGTGCCGCGGTAGCTCCATGCGAAGATGTTGTCGATACCTGCTTTGCGGCTTTCTTCGACGGCGATGGCGAGGTCGTTTTCGCGGCCCGCCTCTATCTGGTACGCCTTGATCCACATCTGCACGGCCTTGCCGTATTGGCGGGCGACATCCACGAGCTTCTTTGCTGTTTCGGCGTATTTCTCGCGGACCCATTCCTCGGCGGCGCCACGTTCCCAGTACGGGTCGCTGGCCACTTCGTCGACGCTTGCAAGCCTCGCCACGCGGCCCCAGTCGTCAAGCCCGGCGGGGAACCACGGCGGGAGCATGCACACGCAGTTGCGCTTGCCGCGGGCATGTACGTCGTCGGTCATTTCCTTCAAGAAGTCGATGAGGCTATCTTCGCGGAACTTCAACACGTCGTCGGTGAGCTCTGCAGGCATTTCGTAGCCGAACTGCTTGCGGAACTTGGCCTGGCATTTTTCGCAGCGGCAGCTCCAGTTCTGGAGTCCGCCTTTTTCGAAATAGAAGTGCGGCTCGTCCCAGAATATCGTGTCGACCTTCGTCGCGCACACGGTTTCGATCCAGCGGTGCATGTAGGCGCGGAATTCTGGGTGGTTCGGGCAGGCGGCCACCTTGGGCTTGCCGTCAAGCGCCACCTGGCACAAGTCGTGGTTCCTGGCGGTGAGTTCCGAGTACGCCTCGCCGCCGAACACGCGGCCGACGCCCCAGGGGTTCACGTAGACCTTGAGGCCGAGCTCGGCGCTCTGGTCCACGATTTCCTTCATGGTGTCAAAATAGTATTGCAGGTCTTCTTCGCTCCACGTGTGGAGCACCGCGTTGAAGCCCGCGGCCTTGATACCTTGCATGTCTGAAATTGCGTGCTTAGGCGAACGCACGCCGAAATAGCTTACGCCCTTTACCTTGACGGGGGCTAGGTTTCTACCTTCGCCCATTGCGGAGACCCACTTTTCAAGAGGACCAGGTCCAAGGTCTCGTCCCATTCGTCCTCGGTGAGCGGGCGGCGTACCCAGAACAGGTTGTCGTCGTCTTGCTGCACGGGCATGTTGTCGGGAACGAACTCAATCACCCAGGATTCGGGGATGGCATCGCGGAGCGCCTGGCTGAACGCAATGTTCTTTTTGGTGGGGCGGTCCGAATGGTCAAAGATAATCAGCGTGGGGGACTGGCCGAAGTTGAGCGCCGATTCCAGGAGGCTGGTGGCGTCTTCGATGCTGTTGCACGTGTACATCGTGGAATCGATGGCGAGGTCGCGTTCGAGCAACCACCGCAAGGTCCACTGGCTGAGTTTTTCCAAACTGCCGGGCGATGAAGGTGCTATGAAGAATATGTGTCCCACGGCATTAAAGATAACTATTTTCTTATGTAATTAGTATTCTATTTTTTGGCCTTTTTTTATTTTTTTTGCCCAATTCTCATTTAATTTCTAACTTATGCACATGTTATCCCCAAAAGCAAAATTTCCGCCCCTCGGTGAGTTCCGTTTTGTCGAGTCCATTTTGGACAAATCGGCCTCGATGGAAGCGCGTCCGCCGCGTTACCGGGAGTGGTTGCCGGTCGGGGACGACGCCGCCATTTTTGACGGTTGGCTCGCCACGAAGGACTTGTCGGTAGAAAACGTGCATTTCCGTATGGATTGGTCCACGCCGGAGCAGGCTGTCGAGAAGCATATCGTCTCGAATGTGTCCGATATTTCTGCGATGGGGGGCGTGCCGCGCATGGCCCTGTTGGGAGTTTGTCTGAACAAGTCGTGGGATGCACCGATGCGTTCCCGCATTTCGGCAGCCCTTGCCGATGGCTTCGCGAAGCGCGGTATTGCGCTGATTGGCGGCGATACGGTTGCCGGCGATGCGACAGTATTTTCAACAACGTTGTTAGGGGAGTTGTCCGCTGAAAAGCCTCTTTTGCGGAGTGCCGCATGCCCCGGGGACGGAGTCTACGTGACGGGGACGCTGGGGAAGTCCGCCGCCGGGTTGTGGCTGCTCATGAACCATCCCGAAGAAGCCTCCCGTTTTGCCCGCCTGGTGGAATACCACCTTTGCCCCAAAATCCGGGAATCCGCGGGTGCGGAACTGGCTCGGTTGGGGGGCTGTAATGCCTGCATGGACATCAGCGACGGGCTCTCGTCGGAACTGAACCATTTGGCCCTTTCGTCCGGCGTTTCGATGGAAATCGACCTGGAAAAGCTCCCGATCGACCCGGAAGTTCTCGAAATGGCCGACTTTTTCAAAATTTCGGCGCTGGATTTGGCTCTGAATGGCGGTGAAGAATACAATTTACTGTTTTCTTTTGCAGATACAAAAAGTATATTGTTGAATGATAACGAACACCTGGGGACCGTTTCAAGGATTGGAACGGTCTTGGCCGGTTCCGGGGTTTTTGGCCTCGGGCCGGAAGGGAAGAGGAATTTACTTAAAGCACAGGCTTGGTCCCATATATGAATAGTAGTGCAAAATTGAATTTAGGGCAGCTTTTGCTGCGTCAGGGAATCCTGGACGAAGACCAGCTCGCCCATGCCATGGCCGAACACAAGCGCACGGGATTGATGTTGAGCAAGATTCTCCTGCGCTTGGGCATGGTCAGCGAAGATACGCTGACAAGCATTCTTGGCGTCCAGATGCAGTCCTCCACCAAGATGCGTATTGGTGAAATGCTGCTCAAGCAGGGCTACATCAACGAGGAACAGCTGAACAAGGCGCTCGAGATGCAGAAGACCACGGGCAAGCGCTTGGGACGCACCCTTGTCGACTTGGGCTTCATGCCCGAAGAACGCCTAATCGAAATCCTGTCGATGCAGTTCGAGGTCCCGTATGTACGGCTCGAGAACTTCATCATCGATCCGGATGCCTATACCTTTCTTCCCGAAGATTTGTGCAAGACTTACAAGATTGTGCCGCTGTTTGTCCTGAAAGCCGAAGACGAACGGCACATGCAGCGCGTTTCGTTGACAATCGCGATGACCGACCCGACGAATATGCGTGTCATCAACATCGTGAAGTTCAAGGTAAAGATGGAAGTGGATATCGTCATGGCCTCCGAAAAGGATGTGCTCAAGGCGATAGAACGAGTGTACT
The DNA here is from genome assembly GCF_947305105.1 of uncultured Fibrobacter sp. Lineage (NCBI taxonomy): Bacteria > Pseudomonadati > Fibrobacterota > Fibrobacteria > Fibrobacterales > Fibrobacteraceae > Fibrobacter > uncultured Fibrobacter sp. Next base: position 65,154 of record NZ_CAMZCS010000014.1, read on the forward strand.
CCGGTCATGGCCCTGCCGAAGAATCCCTTGCCGAACTTATCAGCGAGTCTAGGGATGAAGGTGAACTGGAAACGGTCGACCGCGATGCGAACAACAGCAATGAACCTGAACTGAGCGACGAAGAAGGCCGAGCGGTCGTGAAAATCGTGACGACGTTGATTCACGAAGCTATTGCCCGCCACGCTTCCGATATTCACCTGGAGCCGCAGGAAACGTTCCTCAAGCTCCGTTACCGCATTGACGGTGACTTGCAGGTGATGTCCCCGATTCCGGCACGTTTGATGCCGCAGATTCTTTCGCGTATTAAACTTTTGTCCAAGATGGACATCGCCGAAAAGCGTAAACCCCTTGACGGACGCTTTACCGTGCGTTACAAGGGTGCCGAAGTTGACCTCCGTGTGAGCTCTTTCCCGATTTCTTTGCGCAAGCGCGGCGTTTGCGAAAAAATCGTTATGCGTATTTTGGACCCGAATTCGGGTCAGTTCCCGCTGAAGGACATGGGTTTCGACGCTCGTGTGCTCAAGCAGTTCCTCGATTGTATTAATGCTCCGAACGGTATTGTGCTTGTGACCGGCCCGACGGGTTCCGGTAAGTCTACTACGCTTTACGCCTCCATCCGCGAGATTCTTGATTCGACGATTAACATTTCGACCATGGAAGACCCTGTGGAATTGAACATCGACGGGGTGAACCAGGGGCAAATCAACAATGCGGCGGGGTTCACCTTCGCCGCGGGCATCCGTGCCTTGCTCCGTCAAGACCCGGACGTCATCATGATCGGTGAAATGCGTGACCAGGAGACATCGTCCATGGCTATCGAAGCTGCTTTGACGGGTCACTTGGTCTTCAGTACGTTGCATACAAACGACGCTGCCGGTGCATTCCCTCGTTTGCTCGAAATGGGACTGGAACCCTTCCTTGTGTCGACTGCTATCAAGGGCGTGCTTGCCCAGCGCCTTGTGCGCCGCATTTGCAAGTACTGCAAGGAGCCGGTCGAGATTTCGGATTCCCTGCGCGAAGAACTGCACCTCACTCCAGACATGCAGTTCTACCACGGGCGCGGTTGCGAAAAGTGCGACGGTTCGGGCTACAAGGGTCGTTGCGGTATTTACGAGTTCCTCGTGCCGAACGAGACGGTGCGTAACCTCATCATCAAGCGTTCTTCGGGCGACGTCATCAAGCGTGCCGCCATGAAGGAATGCGGGATGATTACGCTGCGTATGGACGGCATCCAGAAGGCCTTGGACGGCGCAACTACGCTGGAACAGGCTGTTGGCGCATCCGCCGCCGATGATGCTTAGTGAGGCTCAAAGCTAGAGAATAGAGTCTAGAGACAAGAGGCTAGGGAAAAAGAATCACGCACTTCGTGCGTTAATAACAGACGGCGAAGCCGTGATATTTTTCCCTAACCCCTAACCCCTAGCCCCTAGATCCTAGCCCCTAATTTCTATATTCCCCTCCCGTATGTCTTATAGGAGCGTTTGATGGCCCAAAATGTAAGGACTGTAGATAGTTCTGTTTTAGATAACGATTTGAATCCGGAACAAGCATCCGCCGCGAAGAAAATTAATGGCCCGATGCTGATTCTTGCTGGTGCCGGTTCGGGAAAGACACGTTGTATTACGTATAAGATTGCCCATATAGTTTCGTCTTACGATGTGTCTTCTGACAGTATTTTGGCGGTGACGTTTACCAACAAGGCCGCCCGTGAAATGAAAGAACGTATTCAAAATCTTTTGGACGATCGTCATTTGCCTTTCAAATGGATGGGAACGTTCCATTCCGTATGCCTTAAACTGCTTAAACTTTGCCTGGGCAAGTCCTTTGTTGTGCAAGCTCTGGGCGGCAACTGGTACGATGCCAATTTCTCCATTTACGACGATGACGACCAGCGGAAGATTCTGAAGGAAATTTTGAAAGAGGAAATGGGCGAGTCCTACGATGTTTCCGACCTCAAGAAAGTCCATGGTGCCATATCGCGTTACAAGAATACCATTTTGTATGAACACGGGGTGGCAACATTGCAGACTCCCGAAGTGGCGATGGCAAATGCCGAGTTTGCCGATGCGGAACGCTATGCGCGTTACTATGCCGAATACCAGAAGCGCCTGCGCGAATCGAATGCGATGGACTTCGACGACTTGTTGTTCAATACGGTTCTATTGCTCCAGAAGGTACCGAATTTGGCGAAACAACTGGCCGAGCGCTTCCAGTATGTGGTGGTCGACGAATACCAGGATACGAACGACGTCCAGTACGAACTTCTGAAATTGCTGATAAACGAAAATAAGAATGTAACCGTGGTGGGCGATGACGACCAAAGCATTTACGGCTGGCGTGGCGCAAACATCAAGATTATCCGTAATTTCCATCGCGACTTTGCTCCGGTGACGATTGTAAAACTGGAACGCAACTACCGCTCGACAAGCAATATTGTCCAAGGTGCTGGTTCCGTAATCGCCCATAATATCCGCCCGGCCGAAATGGTGAAGAAGGTCTTTTCGAAGGAAGAAGCGGGCGACCCGATTCGCGTGCGTCACCTGGTTGACGACCGCTCCGAAGCGGGGACGATTGCAGACCTTATTGCTGTCGCGGGCCCGGAATACTATTCGAAGACTGCTGTTTTCTACCGCACCAACGCCCAATCCCGTGCCTTGGAAAAGGCGCTGAACGATCGTCGTATTCCCTCGGTGATTTTTGGGGGAACGCGCTTCTGGGACCGTAAAGAAATCAAGGACATTCTCGCGTACTTGCGCCTGATGGCGAACGAAAAAGACGATGCCGCTTACCTGAGAATTATCAATACGCCGCCGCGCTCGATTGGCAAGACGACTGTGGAAAACATTCTTGGGCTAGTCCGCATGGGTAGCGGAACGTTCTGGGACGTGCTTGTTTCGGAAGCTTCCAGTGCAAGCCGTGCTGCGACAAAGCTCAAGCCTTTTGTGGACTTGATTAATTCTTGGAAGGCCTTGATTGCGGCGGGGGAGACTCCGTTGCCTATCCTTGTTGAAAAGATTATCAAGGACTTGGATTATAAGGAATTCCTGCGGAAAGAAGACGAGTTGACTGCCGACGAGCGTTGCGCTAACTTGGACGAAATGGTGAACGCCGTCCGCGAATTCGACGAAGAACATCCCGGTGCCACGCTGGATGCCTTCTTGCAAGACATCTCGCTTTTGACTGATGCCGATAAGAAGGTGGACGATTCCAAGGGCCATGTCACGTTGATGACGATTCACATGGCCAAGGGGCTTGAATTTAATACGGTGCATATCGCCGGTTGTGACGAGGAAATTTTCCCGCTGGTTCGAGGATCGCTCCTTTCTGCCGAAGATTCCATGCGCGAGCAGATGGAAGAAGAACGCCGCCTTTTCTACGTGGGTTGTACCCGTGCCGAAAAGAAACTTTATCTGTACCATGCTGAACGGAGATTCTACCAGGGCACGGTTCGTCCGTTTGCTCCGTCAAGGTTCCTTGGGGAACTGGATCCTACAGTTGTGGAATTTACCCCATGTATCAATGAAGGTTCTCCGGCACCGCGCCCGAATATGCCTCCGGCCTTTGCCCACCGCCCCACCGCTTCGTCGGGCAGCTATGGTCGGAGTTTTGGCCAGTCTTCCGGTTTTGGCGGTTCCAGTTATGGTCGTTTTTCGGGCAGTTACAACCGCCCATCGCCTGTATCCTCGTCAATCAAGAAGAACGACAAGCACATTGTCTACCGCAATCCTATCAAGGTCCAGAAGGCGTCGACCTCCGGTCCGCAAATCGTCTACGACGAGTACAGCGAGAATCCGTTCCACGCAGGAGTCAAGGTGAGCCATTCCAAGTATGGGGTCGGTGTCATCATGAAAGCTTACGGCACAGGGGACAATGCCCGCGTAGACGTGCGCTTTGCCCGTGACAACGTCGTGCGAACAATAATCTTGAAGTACGCTGCACTGGATATAGTAGGGTAGAGACTAGAGGTTAGGATCTAGAGGCTAGGGAGAAATAACACGGCTTCGCCGTCTATTATCAACGCACGAAGTGCGTGATTCTTTTCACTAGCCTCCCACCTAAAGGTGGCCATGCCCACATAAGTGCTAAAGCACTAAGTGGTCAAAGGTAGCCTCTAATCTCTAGCTTCTCTCTTTTTACTATCTTGTTAGTGTAAGAAACGAGGTTTTATGCTTGAAAATGATGAAGTTCTGAAGCTTGCGAAGTTGTCCCGCCTGAGTATTTCCGAAGACGAAATTCCCGCGTTCAAGGGCCATCTCGACAAGATGCTGAATCACCTGGACGCCCTCAAGGCGCTCGATCTTTCGCATGTGGAACCTATGACCGCCGTCGAAAACGGTGCGACGATTCTTCGCGAAGACGTGCCAGTGCAGGGCTTTACCCTGGAACAGGCTTTCGCGAACGCTCCCGCCGTCGAGAACGACCACTTTGCCATTCCCAAGGTGATTGGCGGCTAATACTGCTGGCCTGTAATGCCTGTACATTGTATCGTCCCCGCCCGGATGGGGTCTTCTCGCTTTCCCGGGAAACCCCTCGTCAAAATCGGGGGCAAGGAAATGATTGTCCGCACGCTGGAACGGGCCCGGCTGGCAGGCTGTTTTGAGCGGATTGTCTGCGCTACCGATTCGGAGCAAATTGCCGAGGTAGTTTTAAAAGCAGAATTTGAATATGTGATGACCGGTGCTTGTGCCACGGGTTCGGACCGCGTTGCCGAGGCTGCCCGTGTGCTGGGCTTGGACCTTGTCGTGAACTTGCAGGGGGACGAACCGCTGGTGGAGCCATCTGTTCTTTGCGATGTGGCCCGCGAACTTGCTGCGCATCCGGAAAGTTGGGTTACGGTCGCGTGCCCGCTAAATCCGGCCGAAGCGCAACTCAAGACGGTCGTGAAGGTCAAGGTCCATGATGGCCTTGCCGTTGATTTTACCCGCGAAGTCCCGCCGGAGGAGGCTTCGCTCTGGTACCAGCATCAAGGGATTTACGCTTATTCGAGGGCGGCCCGCGATGAATTTTCCTCCCTGCCGCAGAGCCCCGTGGAATTGGAGCGCTCGCTGGAACAGATGCGCATACTGGGTTTGCGCCCGATTCGCATTGTCCAGAGCCCGTATCCTTCGGTGTCTGTGGATGTCCCTTCCGATGTCGAATCGGTGGACGCTTTGCTTCATCAACGTCAATAGGCGGATGGGTTACAAATAAAGTAAATTTCTCCGCCGGGAGTGCTTATGAATTCTCCCGAAAAGAAACTTCTCCACCTGGCTCTTTGCTTGTTCGTGGTAGGGCTGGTCGTCCGTTTTTTGCCTTGGGGGCTCCCCTCGATTGTTGAAAACGATGTCATCGAGGTGCAGGCCAATGCACCATCGGTGGTGGATGAATCGTCCAAATTGGAATATTCACATGTTGGAGTATCTGGCGGTGCCGGAACAGATGATGGACGCTCCGAAGGAAAGTCCCGTTCAAAGAAAAAAAAGGCCAAAGTTTCGCTCCCAGTGCATATAAATACGGCTTCTGCGGAACAACTTTGTGCTTTGAAAGGGGTCGGACCCAAGCTCGCGGAGAAGATTATTGCCGTCCGGGAGGCCTCTGGACCCTTCAAAAAACCGGAAGACCTAGAAAAAGTGCCCGGAATCGGTAAGAAAAAATTGGAAGGGCTCCTTTCGGGGGTAATTTTTGATTAGTTTTGTACTATCAAAATTATCATAAGTCGTTGATTATATGAGTGATACGAAGTTATACCTTGGAATTGAAGCCGGCGATGCTTCCTTGAAAGTCGCCCTTCTGGACTCCGCCGAAAAGCGGGTTTTGAAGACCGCTGTCCTGAATACGGAGACCTCTCCGCTCGATGACGTTTTCTCTTTCGAAAGCGCCTTGCAGGACTGGGTGGACGAAAACCAGATCGAGAACATCCGGGCTATCTCGGTGACAATTCCGGCATTCCGTTCTGTTGTCAGGCAGATTTACGTTCCCCCCGAGGCCGTACCCAATATGGAGGACTACCTCAAGTGGTATCTCGGGCTTATTACCAATGCCGATCCAGGTGCCTATGTCGTTGACTACAAAGTACTTGGCGGTGGTAACGCTGCCCTGGGACAGTCCGTACTGCTTATCGCGGTCCGGCGTGAATGGGTCGATGCTTTGCGCAAAGGTTTCCGCAACAAGTCCCTGACTCCCAAGTCTCTCGAAGTCGACGTTCTTTCCGTGATGAACCTGATGGATGTCGCCGAACACATCAAGCATGTGGAATGTGTGGTCAAGGCGGATTACAGCGGCGTCACGCTTATCTGGCTTTCTAAGGACAACCTTCAGGCCATGCGCGCGGTCTCCACGCTTTCCCTTGTCGACAAGAGCCGCGAAGAAGCCTTTGATTTCTTGGCGACAAATGTCGTCGAGCAGATTGCCATGGCCCAGACGGAAAATTCTGCGCCGAATATCAAGCAAATTCACCTTTGCGGCGATGTTGCCGAGGATTCCCTGTTTGTTGAAATGCTCCGCAAGAAGGACCCTGAATTGCAGATTGCCCTCATGGATTCCTTCTCCAATCTTCGTCTCCCGATTGACTCCGATGATTCCGCTTCTGTGCTCTGCTGCGCTGGTGCCATCGGGGCTGCACTGACCGTGATGGAGGGTGTATGATTCGCTTAAACCTTATTGAAGTTGCTGAACGCGAGTTCGAAGTCGATAATGTCTCGCCAGTCAACTTGACCAACCTTTCCGACGTCCAGCGGAAGTCGAAGCGGAAGGCTCTCAATGTCTTCCTCGGTATGATTTTCCTCTGCGTCGCGTTCTGCTGTTTCCTCAGCATTTGTGGCGTTCCCACTGCTCTGCAGGGCATTTTCCCTGCCCAGTTCCTGGATCTCATCGGTGCCGAAGACCCGAGCCGTTCGGCCCTGTCTTTGGGTGCTGGTCAAATGACGACTGCCGGTGGCACGCTCGAAGCACAGCAAATGGCTGCTATAGCCGAGGCCAAGCGCCGCGAGGCTATGACGGTCAAGGGACTCGTCGGTGCTATCAACCACCAGGCCTTGTTCAACACCAAGCGCTTGGACTACACGTCTTACTTGCCGCTCGAAAAGCTCTCGTTCCAGCGCACGGCGGTGAACCAGTTCTTCACGTTCATGTCGACCGCGACCCCCGACGATGTCGGTTTCTCGGATTGCGTGTTCGAAGCACCCAATTATTACTACGTTCGCGGATCGGCAGTGAAGCCCACGTCGCAGCGTACTTTCCTCGACCGCCTCAAGACGGTGAGTGGAAACTTCAAGACTCCGCCTCTGCCTGAAAACGCTCCGGCAACGGATATCACCGCCTTTGGTGAATTCAACGTGACTGGTCCTAACCTTGCTGCAATTACTTCGTTTGTTCCTGCTGCCGAGGCCGCTTCCGAAGTCAAGAGCCTCAAGGCTCTTGCGACTACGAATAAAGTTGTGCTTTCCGGAATGGACAAGCCTGCCATCGAAGATCTCGGCGTCTACAAACGCTACACCTTCACGGCGACTTCTACTGCCGACTATGTTGATTTGCAGGCTTTCGTGGCCGCTCTTGCGGATTCGCCAATCCGAGCTAGCATCCGTAAGGCCGACCTCAAGTTTGTCAAGAAGGACCTGCTCTCGACGCTGTATATCGTGATGCTGGTCGGACAGTAATATGTCCATTCGCATTACTGGTGGCATGCTTCGCGGAAGGAATGTTCCTTCGCCCGATTCCATGAAAACCCGTCCAACGGCTTCCCGTACAAGGGAGGCCTTGTTCAATATCCTGCAAAGTGTGGATGGGTTTAGAATGCTCGACCTTTTTGCCGGGAGCGGCATCATGGGCCTGGAGGCGGTAAGTCGCGGGGCGGCAAGCGTCATTGCTGTCGAGATGGTACATTCCCAGGCTCGCATGGTTTACCAGGCGTACAAGGCGCTAGGGCAAGAATCCAAGCTGCAACTGCTCGAAGCGAATGCGTTGACTTTGGACCGGGATAAGTTCTGCAAGGACAAAGGTTTTGACCTGATTTATGCGGACCCTCCGTTCAAGAACATGGAATATCCGGACTTGCGCCCTTTCATCGATTGGCTGGAACCGGGCGGCGTTGCCGTGTTCGAGGCTCCGAGCCGGGCAATTCCTGCGTGGGCGAGCGATGCCGAAGTACGCCGTTATGGCGAATCATCGTTGCTGGTGTATAGGTAGTGAGGGGATAGGGGTTAGGATCTAGAGACTAGGGAGAAATAACACGGCTTCGCCGTCTTATATTGACGCACGAAGTGCGTGATTCTTATTCACTAGCCACTAGCCTCTAGTCTCTATTCTCTAGTCTCTCAAAGATTCACTGCTCATTGCTAAAAAAATTATCCGTTTTATACAAAATAAGTATATATTTAGAGCGGATTTTTTTCATTTTCCTTATCGCTTGAAGTGGGGGCTGGGTGCTTATTTTCTTCTTTTCGTTGCTTTGCTCTATAATATTTGTAGCAACAGCCAACGCAGATGTGACAATTGAAGGGGAGCCAAATTCATATAACGTATCCATCGGCGATACGCTTTCTGTCACGTCCAGGAAGAGCCTCCAGGTCGGCGAGAACTTCGTCAAGTGGGAAGTCGTTTCCGGAACGGGAACCTTCGTCGACGAGACCGAGGATTCAACCGGATTCATCCCTTCGTCTGACCCTGTCGTTATCAGAAGGGTGACAAGGACCCTGCCCATTTACGAAATATCTGACAAGATGACCAAGTTCATCGTAGGCGAAAATAGTTCCGTTATCCCCTCGACACTTTACGGCGTTCGTGTATACTTCAATTCCGATGTTGGTGGACCATTTCTGATTACTTGTATATCTCGACAATCGCCAACTATACTGAATTTTTACGGAGATTCTACTTTTAAAACTTTTGTCCCTATTGCGCCAACGGACTCTTTTATTTCGAGTAGGGACTGCTTTTTTTTTGAGGGATATAAACAATGTCTTATTAATGTTCAACCTAACGAAAATTACTACTTCTTTTTATATGCAGCGGGTTATCCCAATGCAAACATGAAGGATTCTATCCTTGTTAGGGTTGACCCTGCGTACACATTAGAGGCTTCGTATTCGGGCAATGGAGCTGCGTATGTAGATTCTCTTTACAGAAAGGCTATATCGTACAACAGGGTCATAAGCACCGACACAACCAAGATATTCGCCATTCCCGGAAACGACAACGTATTCGATCATTGGGAGGTTGTCTCTGGTTCGTGTTCCATTCTGGATAGCGGTAGGGACACAACGGGCGTCATTGGTGTGAATAGCAATTGCAAGGTGCGTGCCGTATTCCGTGCGGGCACCGTCTATCCAGTTACGGGCACGCCCACTGAGTATAACTTCTATGATCACCTTTACGCTAATAAGACTGCAAACGGAAGTTCCGGTGTACGCTTCACATTCACTGCCCCGAGTTCGGGCACCTACGCCGTTGTTGTGTCTAACGAACTCACACAGGATTCCGCTGTGTATATCCGGTACACCTCGACCGACTACAAGACAGCAGCGGTGACGGAACGCTTCCTCGGCACTTATTCCGAAACGATGACGCTGACCGCGGGGCAGGAGGTTGCAATTGTCGTCGCCAACACGGGCAGCGGCGCAAACCCGTTCTACATCAACTACGCGACGCAGGCCCACAAGATAACGCTCGGCACGGATGGGCATGGCAGGGTTTTTCCCGCAGGCGGCTACGCAACGGCTTACGCCGGCTCGCGTTATTCCATTTCCGCGGAGGCCAACGCGGGCTACCGCTTCTCCGACTGGCAGACGGTCTCGGGCACGCCCGCCGTCGAAGACAAGAACGCTCCCTACACGTACGTGACGGTGAACGGCGACGCCGAGCTGAAGGCGCGCTTCAAGGCGAGCTCGGTCTACACGCTCACCCGGACGAAGCAGAAATTCAACCACCAGGACAACTACTACAGCGAAAGCACCCGTTCGTCGGTCCGCTTCACCTGGACCCCGCCCGACTCTGGCTCCTACATGGTCAGCATCGAGGCCGTCGACCCGGTGGGGGGCACCTTCACGGACTACGGCACCGACAAGAATTTCTCGACCCCCGTTTCGGAAAAACCGGTCTCCGGCACGTCTAGCTTCACCGTTCGCGGCACGCCGGGCGTCCCGCTCTACTGGACCTTCCAAGACAGCGGCAGCGGCATCCCGAACAAGTCCTTCAACGCCTGGATATCCGCGCCCTACGTGCTGACCGTGATTTCCTCCAAGGAGGGGTCCGCATACCCGTCCGGGAAGGTGTACACCGCCCCCGGCAACAAGACCATCCTAACTGCATGGCCGCATGGCGGCTACAAGTTCAAGTCGTGGGTGAACACCGATGGCGATATGACCATTGACTCTCCGAAGTCATCGCGCACAATTGTCGTGCCGAAGGATTCCGTCTGTACCATTAAGGCGACTTTCACGAACGACGAGTCCGCAGAGCCCGTGCTGAAAATCTCGAAACTGGACGTGGGCAACTATCCGGAAGTCTGTGCGCAGGTGTCCGTCACGGACAAGAAATCGGGCAACTCTTTCTATGGCCTGGTTTCGGGCGATTTTACGCTGACGCAGGATGGCGTTCCGGTCACGCCTGAGGTGACGAGCATTGAGAACGTCACGGGCGTTTCCGTGGTAATCGTGGTCGACGAGAGTGGTTCAATGATATACAACGACCGCATGGAGAAGACGAAGGCTTCCATCCGGAACTTTGTTGACAACATGGGCCCCTACGACAGAACTGCTATCGTCGGCTTCCGTGGAGAAGATTCGACCGTGGTTCACCTGGCGATGACCTCGGACAAGTCTTTGGCAGTAAAGGCCGTGGAAGAAGTTGATGTGGACATGAACGCTGCTACGAACATCCTCGTAGGTACTTATGTCGGCGTGGAGCAAATTGTGAACGAGACGAATCCGACGGCGGTCATCGTATTCTCCGACGGTGTAAATAACGGTGGTAGCAAGACATTAATGGAAACCGTAGCGTTCGCCAAGGCGAAAAAAACGACCATCTACTCCATCGGCCTCGAGACGGACAGCAAATACCCGCTGGAAGACCTTGCTGTCAACACGGGTGGCACCTTCACGTTCGCAAGCGACGCGAGCGAACTCGCCGGTATCTACGCGGCCATCCGCGACAACATCATGTCGCAGTACATGGTGTGCTACCAGACGCCGGACACGGTCCAGAACGGCGACATCCACACTGTGGCCATCAGCACGAAGTTCAACAAGATCACCACGAGCGACACGGCGCGGTGGAGCGAGAACTCGCTGCCTCCGACGGTCACGCTGACGGAGGCCACGAAGGAACTGATCGAGAATTCCCAGCCGTCGAACAACCCGCTCACGCTCGGCGTTTACATCAGCACGCTGGTCGGGATCAGCTACGCCAACGTCTACGTCCGCCGTTCCGGCACGGACGGTATCTTCACTCAGTACGCGCTGCACAACGTGCGCGACAGCCTGTGGGAATTCACGGTCCCGGCAAGCGTCGTGACGGCACCGGGCATCGACTTCTACGTGATCGCCGCGGACGCCCTCGGGCAGGCGGGCAAGTCGCCCCGCATCCAGAACCCGGCGAACCAGCCTTACACGATCTTCGTGGACAACGACCTTCCCGCCGTCGAGGCGGTGTCTGTGGCCTGCGAGGACTCGACTTCCGACCTGAAGACGTTCCGCTTCGGCATCAAGGACAGCGACGGTATCGACGCCGCGACGCTCTACTACAAGGATTCCCGCGCGGTGATCTACCAGGAGATGTCGCTCACGTACTCCGCCGACAACGACACGTGGGTCGCCGAGTTCCGCGCGAACGTACGCGACTACGACATGCTGGTCTATTACCTGCGCGTGAAGGACGGCAAGGGGGCGACGGTGCGCCATCCGGGCGAGGGGACCCTCGTGACGGACGCCTGCCGCATCCACTACGTGGACAACGACAGCTCCGTCATCGACACGATCCCCGAGGATTCCATCCTCCCGCCGTCGCCGCGCGACTCCATCGTGTACTCGCTCATCGCGGACAGCGCGGAGATGTACGACAAGGACCTGGACGGGCGCGCGGACTTCGTGCGCGTGCACTTCAAGGATGAACGCGAAGACAACATCACGAGTATAGATTCCATCTTCTGGAACTCCAACCGTGGCGAGTGGCGCTACGTGCCCGAGGGCACCATCAAGCAGGACCGCTCCGACGGGACGTGGTTCGGTGCTTACATCAACAAACCCTACAAGTACGGGCTGACCAAGGCCGACTCTGCCCATCCGCCGTTCCTTGCTTTCTCAACGATATATTCCGAGGACCTCGAAAACGTGAGACTGCTTGACCGCGTGGGCGCAGTCCCTGCCCGCGCGACCAAGTTCCCGGGGAAAATAGGCCTCGACGAGTACATGGACCCGAATTCGGAGATGCCTCCCGACACGCTGCTCGTGACCCTTTCAGAACCGGTCATCAATGTCGGCGACGAGAAGAGCTGGGAGAAATTTTTCCGTTATTCTGAATCGTGCGACGATACCGTTTCTCATCCGCTCAAGCTGAAACATTCTCCGAAGATTCGCGAGAACGGACAGCAGTGGATGCTGGTGCTTGACGACTATTCGGTCAAGGCGGGCTTCTGCCTTTCGACCGATCCTTCTGCCACCTACGAGGACCTCGCGGGCAACTCGATGGGCCGCGGCGGAATCAAGATAGAAGGGAAGGACGGCTCGCTCTACCTGGCTGAGGTACGCCCGCTCCAGGCTGTCAGCGGCATCGGCAAGACTCCGAAGTGGATTCCGCCGGACGGCGACGAATGGGAATCGCTGCCGGATTCGCTCTCCGCGATCAGCGTGAAAGCGACGATGCCGTACACCGCGGAAGTGTACATTTTCGACGGAATCGCATCCTACGTGACGCATTTCAAACAAAAATTCGGCTACGACGGGGAGATGGATCAATCTATCCGTGGCAAGCCCGGCGACCTTTTCCGGCAAGGCTACTTGCACTGGAACAAGCGTTCCGATAAGGGCCGCAAGGCCGGCACGGGCGTGTACATCTGGAAGATTTTCTTCAAGTTCGAGGATGGACACAAGGAAACGAGGATAGTGAAGACGGGAGTGTGGAGAGGGAGTAGGAAGTAGACAGTAGGCAGTAGACAGTAGACAGTAGACAGTAGACAGTAGGAAGTGGTGAACTCCGAGTATAGCCATTAACTGCTTACTAAGCACTTGATGCCTCACTGCTCAAGGCTCATAGCTCACTGCTCGTGCCTGGAGCCTAAAAATTTGTCATTGCGAGGGGCGAATAGCCCTGAAGCAATCTCCGTTAGAGAAACTAGAGGTTAGAATCTAGGGGCTAGGGAGAAATATCACGGCTTCGCCGTCTTATATTGACGCACGAAGTGCGTGATTCTTTTCACTAGTCTCTATTCTCTAGTCTCTCTAAGACTCACTGCTCGTGCCTCGAGCCTTTTACTACATTTGAAGTATGAATAAAATCGCCGTGTTCGCTGGTTCGTTCGACCCGTTTACGTTGGGGCACCTTGACGTGGTGCGCCGTGCATCGGCCTTGTTCGATACGTTGTGGGTTCTTGTTGCCCAGAATTCTTCGAAGCGTAACTTGTTCTCTGCAGAAGAACGCAAGAGCTTTGTCAAGAAGGCTGTAAAAGAGCTACCCAACGTGCAGGTGGCCTCTTTCGAAGGGCTGACTGTAGATTACATGAAGCAGGTCGGGGCTCGCTACCTTGTCCGCGGCATCCGCAATTCTTCTGATCTTGATTTTGAACAAACCGTCGCTTGGAACAACAAGGCTTTGTATGGCGATGCTGAATCCGTTTTCTTGCTGAGCGCTCCGGAGCACCTTTCTGTGAGTAGCAGCGTCGTGCGTGAACTTTTGGCAAATGGCGTGAAAGATGCCGCACTTCTTTCTAAATTTGTGCCCGAAATTATTATTCACGATATAGTCCGCAATAAAGGGGACCGATGAAACCTTTTAGATATCTGGCCAAGCCCATTCGCGTATTGCTCCTTGCGAACCTCGTCGTGTTCCTGCTTGCTTTCCTGGTCGGTGGAATTTTAGGATTCCCGGGGGGCGGGTACGGAACCCTTCGCGATTACATCACGTATTTCGGGGCGTTTTTCCCGACAATCCCATTTGAGGCCTGGCGCTACTTTACCTACATGTTCGTGCATGTGGATTTCTGGCATTTCCTTTTCAACATGCTCATGCTCTGGATGTTCGGTGACGAGGTCGCAGAATGGATGGGTACGAAGCACTTTACGGGCATGTACCTGTTCTGCGGCGTGTTTGCGGCGTTCTTTAGTGTCGTCATGTGCCTCTTGGGGCTTACCAACAACCCGATTATCGGCGCGAGCGGCGCTTTGATGGGTATCTTTGTTGCCTATTACCGCTTTTTCCCGGAACGTCGCTTGCTCCTGTTCTTCTTTTTCCCGATGAAGATAAAGTATGCAATGTGGGTGATGGTCGCGATTGATGTGTTCATGGCTCCGTCGGGTGACGGCATTGCGCATTTGGCCCATTTGGGTGGCGTCGTGGCCGGGTTCATCTACATGTATTTGTACGAGGGCGGTTTCCGCCGGCTGTCGGGAAAGTTGAATTTCGGTGGCCCGAAGGTGAAGGTGACTCGTGGAGGCAAAGCTTCTAGCGATGATGCTCGTAACGAGGAACCTTCCGATGCAATCGAAGGTGAAGTTTTTTATGTGGACGAAGAAAAACGCATGGACGAAATCCTCAGGAAGGTCAGCCGTGAGGGCGTCCAGTCGCTGAGTCCTTCGGAAAGAAAATTCCTAATGGAGGCGGGTGAGCGCTTGCGCCGCCGCCGTGGAGGTTGATTATGAAAAAAGTTCTTGGTATGGGTGCTGCCCTGGTCGATATTTTGGCGAATGTAGATGATGCCTGGATTGAATCGCAAGGCGTGCAGAAGGGTGGCATGAACATGGTGGATTGGCCCCAGATGGAGAAGTTCCTCGGGGCTCTCGACAAGCCCCTGCGCGTGCCGGGTGGCTCGACTTGCAACACGATGGTCGGGCTTTCTCGCTTGGGGGGCAAGGCCGCCTTTATTTCGAAAATTGGCGACGACGAACTTGGAAAGCTTTTCCAGGAACACCTGAACAAGAACGGCGTGGAATCGAAGCTCGGCATTTCGGATGCTGCGACGGGTTGCGTGTTTAGCGCTGTAACTCCTGATGCGCAGCGTTCCATGTGGACTTACCTTGGCGCTTCCGACTTCCTCGCGAGCGAAGACTTTGTGCCCGCGCTTTACGATGGTGTGGGGCTCCTGTATGCCGAAGGCTATAGGGCGTTCAATGCGGATTGTTTCAAGAAGTCGTTTACGCTTGCCCGCAGTTTGGGCGTGGAAACGGCGCTTGACTTCAGCAGCTTTGGTGTGGTGGATGCTTGCCGCAAACTGTTCGACGAACTCTTTGCTGAAAAGATGATTGACATTATCATTGCCAACGAAGACGAAGCCTTTGCCTATGCGGGAGTCAAGGAAGAAGCGGCTCTTGATGTGCTTGCGAAGAAGGCGAAAGTCGCTGTTGTGAAAATTGGCAAGCGCGGTGCCTTGATTGCAAAGGATGGCCAGGTGACGCACGTGCAGGCGGGCCCTGCCAAGGCCATTGATACGACGGGTGCCGGTGACCTCTGGGCGTCGGGATTCCTGTATGGCTACATGAACGGCTGGGATATGGAACGCTCCGGCAATCTCGGCAGCATCGTCAGCAACGAAGTTGTGCAGGTTATGGGCGCACAGATTCCCGATGACGGCTGGACCCGTATTTTGAATAGCATGAAGTTATAGCCATCGAATATCAAGTTTTCTTTTGTTTGCGGCGCAATCCGTAAGGTATGAGTCTATGAGAACTTGATAGGGAATGCCTATTTCTTTCGCCATTTTTTTGAAGTAATCAATTGTTTTTGCATTTAATCTTATGGTAATTTGTTTTTTGAGAATCTTGGCGTAAGGATTCTTTACTCCGTTCATTTTTGAAAAATCGTATTCGGCTTTCATTAGTAAACTCCTTTTCTTTTATTTCAATAGTATTTTCATTCCATTCGAATTCTATTTGCATGGTGAATTTTTCTGAATAATTATAATATAATTATAAACGGGTAAAAAATACAATATGCAAAAGTTAATTGTGCGAAAAATTCAATAACAAAAGAACCGCCTTGTTTGAACAAGGCGGTTCTTTTGTTTAAGTGCGAGTGTTTTTTACTTCACGCCGATAAGGCTGAGGTCACGGACTGCGCCCTTGTCGGCAGAGGATGCCATCGCAGCGTATGCCTGCAAGGCCTTGGATACGACGCGGTCGCGGTGTTCCGGCTGCCATGCCTTGGCGCCACGTGCTTCCATTTCCTTGCGGCGGGCGGCGAGTTCGTCGTCGGTGAGCTGCACGTTGATGCTGCGGTTCGGAATGTCGATTTCGATGACATCGCCCGTGTGCACGAGGCCGATGTTACCCTTGTTGGCGGCTTCCGGAGAAGCGTGGCCGATGGAGAGACCGCTCGTACCGCCGGAGAAACGTCCGTCGGTGAGGAGGGCGCAAGACTTGCCGAGGTGACGGCTCTTGAGGTAAGAGGTCGGGTAGAGCATTTCCTGCATGCCGGGGCCACCCTTCGGGCCTTCGTAGCGGATGACGACCACGTCGCCAGCCTTCACCACGTTCGGGTCGAGAATGCCCTTCACGGCGTCTTCCTGGCTTTCGAACACCACGGCGGGGCCGGTGAACTTGAAGATGGATTCGTCGACGCCGGCGGTCTTCACGATGCAGCCGTCCACGGCGAGGTTACCGTACAGAACAGCGAGGCCGCCGTCCTTGGTGTAGGCGTGTTCGCCGTCGCGGATAGCGCCGTTAGCGCGGTCGAGGTCGTGATCGGGGTACATGAAGTTCTGCGAGAAGGCGACCAGGTTGTACTTGCGGCCCGGGCCGGCGAGGTAGCGCTGTTTGGCTTCGGCGGTTGGGTTACGCTTGAGGTCGTTCACTTCGAGGGCTTCGCCCATCGTAGCGGCGTGAACGGTCTTTGCATTCTTGTGGATGAGGCCCATGCGGTCGAGTTCGCCCATGATGCCCATGATGCCACCGGCGCGGTTCACGTTTTCCACGTGGATGTTGTGGACGGTCGGGGCAACCTTGCAGATGCACGGCGTGTTGCGGGAAAGGCGGTCGATGTCCTTCATGGTGAAGTCGACGCCCGCTTCCTGGGCCACGGCGAGCAGGTGGAGCACGGTGTTGGAGGAACCGCCCATGGCGATGTCGAGGCGCATGGCGTTTTCGAAGGCGTCCTTCGTGGCGATGCT
>NZ_CAMZCS010000015.1 GCF_947305105.1 uncultured Fibrobacter sp.
GGGCCGTCACTAAGCACATCTCCGATTCCTTCAATCTGCCCGGCGGCCTCTCGGGCCTCCGTCCCAGTCCCGTTCGGCCGTTCAGGCGTCTCGTTCGTGGGTGAGGCCAATTATAGAATTTTCAGGGAGAATGTCAAGGGGTTTTTTGAAAAAAAATGAATTTTTTTAATTTTTTTTGAATTGACCGGAAATAATCCACGTTATATCCAGCTTATCAACATATTGTCAACGTTTATCGTTTTTATTCGCATTTTCGCATTATTTGGAAACACGCCCAAACGCCAATATAATGGCATTCACAGCGAACGCAGCGACCATAAGTATATCTCCCGTGTGCGCACCAAGCGTTCCAGGCAGCGCAGGGCACAGTTTTCCGGCCAAAGCAAGCGCGCCGCCAGCGACAATAGCCGCCGCAACGAACCTCGGCTTGGCCCTAAGCCCGAGAAGCCCCCATAATATAGGGACAGTGAACGCGCCCGCATATACAGCAAGCGCAAGCAGCAACGTGCCGATGATGTCGGTAAATACAAGCGCAAGCAACAGCGCCACGATACCGTTCAAAAGAATCACGATGCGCGCACGCGCAACGCCCGCCGAGCGCTTCTCTACGCCGAACAGCCCGCAAATGATTACGGAACTGCTGAGAAGCGTAGTGTCGGCACTGCTCAAGACAACGCTGAGCAAGGCAAGTGCAAACAACGGAATGAGAAACGGCGGCAATACTTTGTCTGCAATAGCAGTGATACGCGCGCCAGACACATCGCCAAGCCCAGCACCATACACAGCCAAGAAGCCAATGACGAACGCAACCGGGATAAGCGTACAAGCCGCAAACGCAATGCCCTTCTTCGCCGTGGCCACGTCCTTCGCGCAGAACATGCGGCTAAAAATGTCGGGACCCGCCGTGTACGTAGTGCCGTAAGTAAGCACCAGCAAGAACAAGTCGAACGGAGAGAAGTTTGTACTAAACGGGAACGCCGGAGCAGAAGAACCGCTCAAGAGACTATCCGCAAAGCCGACCGACGGCCCGCCCACGCCGAACAGCGCAAACCCCGCCACAAGCAACAACCCGGCAATAATCAGGCAAGCCTGGAAAAAGTCTGTACGCAAAATCGAAAGCTGCCCGCCCGCAAGCGTGTAACCCGTAAAGACAGCCGCCGCCACAATCGCCGCAGTAGTGTAGCCCATAGGAGTAAAAGTCATCAGGAGCTTTGCCGCCGCAATAATCTGGGCCGCGACAATGCCCGTCCACGCAACAGGAATCACGACGGAGGCCACCAAACGCGGACCCTTACCGTAGAGATTCTCCACCAAATCCGGAAGCGCATACTTTCCGTGACTATACGCGCGGCCCGCAAAAGGAATCAGAGCCAAGAGCCCGAGCGCCCCCACGAGCATGAACCAGCTGGCAGCCCCGCCAAGCCTTGCGCCGGAATCCACCGCACCGATCACCGCCGACCCGCCGAGAATCGTCGCGACGAGACTCCCCGCCACCGCCTTGGCCGACGCGCCCTTGCGCGCCACGAAGAAATCAGGAACATCCTTGACACGCCGCGCACTGCGAACCGCAATCAATAAAAGGAACACGAGATAGACAATCAAGGCAATAGTCATAAGAATCTCCCTTTTGCAAGAAATATGCAAAAATTCCAGCGCTCCTCGCAAAAAAAGCTATAGATTAATACATAGAAACAATATGAAACGATATATATGCACCACCCTGTTTGCCGCTGCGGCCACCTTCGCACAATCCGCGCAAGGGGCCAGCGACACCGTCTCGTTTGTCGACTTCGAAAACCGCGAAGTCGGCGTGTACGGCAATGCAGAAGCAAAAGAAGACTTCAAGCGCAACGACTACGACAAAAGTTGGTGGTACGCCATGGACAAGAACAATGGCGAAAATTCCAAAATCGTGTACGACGGCGAAGAACACGGCAACGTACTGCAACTCAAGTACCCCAAAGGCTGCGTGGGCCCGAGTGACAACGACACCCCTGCCTGCGCCGCGCAAATCATCCAGCCGCTCGTGAAAACCGCCGATACCATGTGGAGCGCCTACGACATATTCTTCGAAGACGGATTTGAATTCCAGCTGGGCGGCAAACTCCCCGGCCTATGCGGCGGAAAGTGCTACACCGGCAACGCCCTCCCCGAAACCGGCGACGGCTGGAGCGCACGCATCATGTGGCGCAAAGACGGCAACGCCGTGCAGCTCATCTATTTCATGGGGCAAAGCTCCGAATACGGCGACGATTTCAAGTGGGACCTGAACGGCACCATCACGCAAAAGCAGTTCACCACCGGCACGTGGCACCGCATTGTGAACAAGGTAAGCATGAATACCATAACCGCGCCCGGCAACGGCGACAAGAACGGCCGCGTGCAGGCATGGCTCGACGGCGAACCCGTACTCGACGTAGACACGCTCAGGCTCCGCGACTACGACACCGTGAAAGTCGACAAGTTCTACCTCTCCACCTTCCACGGCGGAAGCAGCGCCGAATGGGCCCCCACCCACGACTGCTTTATACGATTCGACAACTTCACCGTTTCGACGGACTCAATTGCTGTTACAGCAAGCGCTGCCGACACCAGCGAGACCTGCGGAGGCGAAAACTGCGGCCAAGGCACGGACCGCATCTGGACGCAACAGCAGGACCACTTTATGCAATGGCAATACCGCGCGGGAATAACGCCGGCAAGAACAGCACCCGCCAAAATGTTCCGCATCAACGGAAGCCGCCTCGGCGAGAAGAAAGCGAATTACGAAGTGAAGGTGGGAAGATAGGACCTAGTTACATTTCAACTGAAGATCCTTTAATTCTTCTTTATATTCCGCACCATCTTGTCGAAATCGGAATCAATCTTTTGCGTACGATTGAAAATATCGTATTCACCAAAAGCCTTTTCATCCGCCTGGTCCCTACTGATCTTCCCGTTGCCATCGAGAATGTCGTATTTTCTGAATTCAAGGAACTCATTCACGCTGGCAGCAAACTGCTGCATGTTGAATGGAATTTCGCGTTCAATCAAGTCTTCGATATAGTCAAAGTAGCCGCTCACCGCCCGCTCTAGCTGGCGAATCTGCTTTTCCGACAGATAATTCTTGGCAATATTCACATCGCTTTTCAGCACACGACCATTCGGCGAATTTTTCCAGGTAGTCAAGCCCATATGGTCTTTTTTATGGTCAGCTCGTTCATACACAATTTCTGCCGCAGTCTGGCCCGTAATTGCGTAATGGAACTTGTTCTGGACGGTAGCAAAAAACTTTTTCGTTATTTCGGAATCCTTACTGTAATCTATAGAGCATTCCGCAAAAATATCCGTTATCTGCTGCCAAATGCGACGTTCGCTCGCACGGATAGAGCGAACCCTTTCCAAAAGTTCCTTGAAATAGTCCTTACCAAAAACCGCCTTGCCTTGCTTAAGCCGTTCGTCATCCAGAACAAAGCCTTTTTTTATGTATTCCTTCAGGATTCCCGTTGCCCAAATGCGGAATTTCGTCGCTTTTGCAGAATTTACGCGGTAGCCCACAGAAATGATCGCATCGAGATTGTAGAAGGATACATTGCGCTTTACAGAACGAGAACCCTCTTTTTGAACTACCGAGATTTCCTCGGTAGTTCGATTTTTTTCCAACTCTCCGCTTTCATAAACATTTTTCAAATGCAATCCAATGTTATCAGCAGAGCAATCAAACAGCTCGCTCATCGCCTTTTGCGTCAGCCAAATGGTTTCGTCCTTGACCAAAGCCATGACCTTGACATCTTCTTCTGGACTGCTATAAAGAATATATGATATTTGTTTGGCCAATTCGTTTGACATTACAAACCCTCTTTTCTCTAAATATACATTCCCGCTAAGACATATTTTGACATTTCGATTTTATTTGGAATGGGAGGAGCCTCTACCCAAACCTCCAGGTACTTTTTCAGCGTAGCAGCGACTCGAAGTTTTTTTGCGTATTCCGTAAGTTTAGGGAGGTTCCTGCCGGGGCGACGTAGATATGTCCTGAGGATTTCGGCACACACGTCCAACCCGATTTTATTGCGGTATTTGATGGCATCGCAAACAGACCGTTCCAAATCAGTGATATGAACATTGTGCCCGTGGACCTCCGCCTGTACAGTTCCAAATTCAAGCAAATGATCCGACCAGTAATACAGCGTTATCGGAGGGAATTCGGGCAGTACAAGTTTGCGCTTGCGAGGAATTGCGACGCAAAACGCATTCGGAACTTGCGTAGAAAGCTCATAATGTTCCCACGCCGAGTACATGCAAACCACACCGCCAGGAATAAGAACATCCATATCGAGCATCGTATCTGCCAACGAGACGGGTTCCGCAAACACACCCGGACGCAGGCGAAGCAGTTCGCCCGCCTGAACCTTTTGCAAGGTTTGGTGATATTGGTAGACGCTCATGTTGTCGCGAAGCATGAACCCTTCCGTGTGGCGAATTTCCTTTCCATCATATTTGGGCATATTCATAATATAACAAATCTACGGCACTTTTGCAAATATGCCGTAGAAAATTACCATTTTATCGATAGCAATGCGTATTGTTGAGATTTAGTCCATTTTCAACATTGCCTTTTGTTGGAAGTGATGTAATAAGGGTATATTTCATATTAAATATGAGGCCGACAATGAAATTGAAGCTCCTGTCCATATTGTTCCTTTTGGGATGTTCACTTTCGTGGGCGTACAGCCTTCAGTACCATCCCCTATTGCTGAAGGTCAGCGACAAGAAGGGCAAGACCCTGGCAAAAGCGCTGGACGAAGTTTACGGGGACAAGATCAAAGTCAAGGACGGACGCTGCTACTTCTTCGAGAAGCAATCCAAAACGGCGAAGAAGCCGGCATCGTGATCCAGGAAAGTGAATCCGGCAAAATCGTCATACAGGAAAGCCGGTAATATGATAACGATTCTCTTCATTTTAGCTGCGATTGTCTTTTGCATGTGGTTCTTCCAGAACCAGATTGTCGGGCATATCGGCGAGAACTATACGGCAAACAACATCAAGTCCGTAAGCAAGGGGATTATCTTTAAAGACGTCTATGTGGACGGGAGTCACGGGGTTCAGCAAATCGACATCATCGCCGTAACCGAGAAGGGCGTCCTCATCGTAGAAAAGAAAACGTACATCGGGCTGATTGTCGGCAGCGCCTACGACAAGCAATGGACAGTAATCGTGAACTGGGGAAAAAAGAAGTTCTCGATGAAAAATCCTCACCACCAGAACTACGGGCACATCCAGGCGTTGTGCGAAAAGTTCCCGAAACTGAAGGACAAGTTCATCGACCTCGTGATTTTCGGGAACAACGCAAAGATGGGCGACAGAATCCCCGAAGGGACCATCCGCGACAAGGATTTTGAGAGGTACTACAAGAGCTTGCCTGCAAGACTAAACCCGACCGAAATAGAAGCGATTGCACGGGATATTGCTTCGCTCAACGCAGACCGAGCAAGGCTAAAGGCGATGCACAAGGAAAAGATTAAGGGGATGAAGAGGGGGTAAAAAGCCCTTCAATGCTATTTTTCACTATTTGTCCCAAAATACTTGACTTTTGTCCCAAGATTATTTATATTGATGAGCAAGGTAGGTCAAGTCCATGAAAAAGAAGAATATTATCAATCTGATTCGCTATTACGCCGAAAAAAACGATCCCGCTTTCCGCGAGGAGGCATACGAAATTGCCCGGGATTTTGATGCTAGCGGCGATTTCCAGCTTTCAGAATACATCATGGCCCTTATGTCGAGCGCGAACGCCTTTGTGCCACAGATGCACGAAGACCAGATGACCTTTTTCAAGAAAATGAGCCCTTCTCAAGAATCGCTCCCACTCCCCACTTCCATCGAAAAAGACATTCTCGGAATCATCAACGCCATCCAGCGGAACATGGGCATCAACAAATTCCTGTTCCAGGGAGCCCCCGGAACGGGCAAGACCGAATCTGTCCGGCAAATCGCTCGCATCTTGGAACGCGACCTGTTCTGCGTGGATTTCGACACCATCATCGACAGCAAACTCGGCCAGACGCAAAAGAACATCGCCGCACTTTTCGACGAGCTGAACCACTTTGCACACCCAGAAAAAATCCTCGTGCTGTTTGACGAAATTGACGCCATCGCACTTGACAGAACCAATTCGCAAGACCTTCGCGAAATGGGCCGCGCCACATCGGCAATCCTCAAAGGCTTCGACAACCTCAACGAGCAAATCACCATCATTGCAACGACAAACCTTTTCAAGCATTTTGACAAGGCGCTCTCCCGCCGTTTCGATTCCATTGTTGATTTCAACCGATACACGCAAGACGACCTGCAAGAAATTGCAGAATCCATTTTGAATAATTTCCTGACCAAGTTCAAGATAGCAGGACGCAACACAAGATTGTTCTTTAAAATCATCAGCAAAAACGGAAGTCTCCCCAATCCCGGCGAACTCAAAAACATCATCAAGACTGCTGTCGCATTCAGCGATGCAAGTATCGAATGCGATTACCTTAGACGCCTGTACGAAAAATTCATTGGGCACATTCCTAGCGACCTGCAACAATTGCAAGAACAAGGCTTCACCGTCCGCGAAATTGAAATACTTTCCGGTGTATCCAAAAGTCAGGTCGCCAGAGCTCTACAAGGAGATAAATAATGAATGATGTTCTCCTTTTAAAAGGGCGATTTGAACACGCTCAAAATCCAACAAAACCAGGGGCTCCAAAGCTCCCCAGTAAAGGTTCTGTTTCGGCAGAGCACGTCGGCTCATTAATCCAAGGACTAAAAATAGAACAATCAAGATGGTTGCATGACTCAACGCTGCCCAAAGCCTTGTTAGACGTTCACTATAATCGTATTATCGCCAAAAGCAACCGTATGCGGAATATTTTCGCATTTGACTGCGACGAACATATTGTGGGCGCAAAATTTGACAAGACAAAGACGAAACACATTATCACCTATTGTTTTGACAAAGACGAATTCACCAAGGCAATAGAACGCCTTGACGATTGCCAAAAAATCATTGAAAATAATTTCGGAGGCGAAGTCACTGCTGAAGATTTAGAGCAATTGTCTACGGGCACTTGGCCAATTAAAGTCATGTCCAAAACGATGTTTATGCAGTGCGTCAAAGACTGCTTTTATATAAGCCACTTCGCAAAGGACAGAGCACCTAAAATATTAGACGAGACATCGCTCATTTCCATCTATGATATAGGCGAAGATACCACTGATTTATTGAGAGGTTTCGGCATTGTTATAACCAATGACAGAATTATCAACGGAACCACACTGCAATTATTGCCACACGAAGTGAATATCTTGAACAACAAAGCACCATACCTTATTGCGATGGTTGTTTCTGATATTTCTAAATACACTAAGGATGACTTTGAGACAACAGAAGGCGTAATGCCCCATATTGCAGAACCGACAAACGAACCGATTATCGGTGTTATCGATACAGTATTCGACACAGGTGCCTATTTTTCGAAATGGGTCGACTATGTCAATATGGTTCCCGACGAAATTGACATCAAGAAAGAAGACTCTGAACACGGAACCACCGTCTCTTCGATTATCGTAGATGGTCCGGCACTCAATCCAGAACTTGATGACGGTTGCGGCCGCTTTCGTGTTAAACATTTTGGTGTTCTTGCCGGGAGTGTCGGCAGTACATTTACCATACTAAAAGCCATCAAGCAGATAGTCTCCGAAAACAAGAACATCAAAGTTTGGAACCTTTCGCTCGGTTCAAAACAAGAAATCCCGGAAAACTACATTTCTCCCGAAGCAGCCATTCTCGATAAAATCCAATACGAAAATGACGTAACATTCATTATCGCAGGAACAAACAAGGATGTCAGCGAACAAGGGGAAAAGCGAATCGGCGCACCGGCGGATTCCATCAATTCTATTGTTGTAAATTCGGTAGACTTTGAAAGAAAACCGGCTTCTTACACGCGTACAGGGCCCGTCCTTTCTTTCTACAATAAACCGGACATATGCTATTACGGTGGCGACTATAAGAAAAAGATTGCCGCGTTCGGCCCCAAGGGCAAAACGCTCGTTTCTGGAACATCTTATGCCGCCCCCTGGATTGCCCGCAAAATGGCCTACCTGATTTATGTCATGGGATTGCGCCGTGAAGTCGCCAAGGCTCTGCTCATTGATTCTGCCGCAGGATGGGATCCAAATGAGGAAACATCAATAAAAATCGGCTATGGATTAGTTCCTAGAAGAATCGAAGACATTATCCGTAGTAAAGATGACGAAATTCGCTTCATTTTAACAGAAAAAACAAAAGAATACTGCACATATAATTATGGCATCCCCATACCTATTGCAAACGGAACACATCCCTTTGTGGCAAAGGCGACTCTCTGCTATTACCCCAATTGCGAACGAAACCAAGGTGTTGATTACACCAACACCGAAATGGAGCTTCGATTTGGGCGAATAAATGACAGAGGCAAAGTTCAAAGTCTCAAGGGCAACAAGGAGGAACCCGAAGAAATCGAGGACTTGTATGATTTTACCGAAGAACATGTTCGTCGGTATTTCCGCAAATGGGATAACATCAAGTACATTTCAGATCACTTGACAAGCCGAAGCAAGCCACGCAAGGTATATGCCAACGCCAATGGGAACTGGGGAATCAAACTCACCACAATGAACCGTTTAAGACAAAACGATGGCGAAGGGCTCCCCTTTGGCGTGGTTATTACACTCAAAGAACTCAGCGGAAGGAACCGCATTGACGAATTTATCCAGCAATGCAGCCTACGCGGCTGGCTTGTGAGTCGCGTAAATGTTCAGAACCTTATGGAAGTTTATAACAAGGCAGAAGAAGAAGTGGAATGGAAATGATTTTAAAATTTTGCTAAAACAATATTCATAAATTAAGTTTGGAGGAAATATGAAAGAACCTGAAAAAAAGAATGTTTTCATTAGTCACTATCATGGTGACGAAGAAAACATAAAAAAATTAAAAAATCTAATCGGAGATAAATACGATCTTCGTAACTACTCAGTCACCTCAGAAAAATTCAATAACGCCAAAGATGACGACTATATCAAAAGTCTATTACGTCCTCTAATTTCTAAAGCAGGTGATTTTATTTGCCTAATTGGTCCACATACACATGATAGCGATTGGGTTAATTGGGAAATTGAACAAGCTATGAAAATGGGGAAAAACATTGTCGGCGTTTTTTGCAACGGGGCCGCAGATTCAGACATTCCTGAAAATTTACAGAAATTCGCAAGTTCAATTGTCGGATGGCGAAGCGATAAAATAATAGACGCATTAAATGGAGTTCCATCCTTTGAAAATGCCGATGGAACACAAAGAGTTAGTCAATCACACAGGGGGGTATGCTAATGAAAAACTCTAATAATGGATACGCATATATCGTTTCACGAGATTACGGTTTTGCCCCTAATCCCTTTTATAATGTTTTAACATTAGCCACATGCAAGCCAGTCATCAGAAAAAATGCAAAAATCGGAGACTTTATTATTGGAAATGCACAAAAGAAAAATAATCACAAACTAATTTACATCGCAAAAGTATCTAAAATATTATCATTCGATGAATACTGGAATTCTCCAGAATACGCCTGTAAAAAGCCCGTAATGAATGGAAGTTTGATGAAATTATATGGAGATAATATTTATCATCATTCAGACTCAGATAGCAGTCAATGGATTCAAGAAGACTCCCACCATTCTTTAGATGACGGCTCTCCCAATCCTAAAAATCTCAATCGAGATACTGGCAAAACTGATCATGTTTTAATATGTACTGAATATTATTATTTGGGAAAATCAATGATTTTATTGCCCGACAAATTTTCAAAATGTATTTGTAAAAACAGAGGACATCAAAAAGTTGATTATGCAGATTGCGAGAAGCTTTGGAATTATATATCAAAAAAATACTCCGAGAATGGCTTAATAGACATCCCCTTGAAATTCAAATTTGAGGATTTTAAACGATATGAAGGCGAAGCGAAGTAGAATTCAGCCAAATGAAGAAATACTTAAATATTACTTTTATTTCATTCAAGAAAGAATGAATGTTTTTTGGCATAAGTTAAATGGCGAATCAAATCTAACAGAAGACCCAATTCTTAAAAAATATAAATTCACTAACGTATATAGAGCTTGCGATAGAACAAGTCAATATCTAATAAAAAATGTAATTTACAAAGATATTTCCGCTTATTCCGCAGAAGATGTTCTATTAAGAATTCTCATTTTCAAAATTTTTAATAAAATTGAAACGTGGGATTATTTGAGCAAAGCCCTTCCTGAGCCCATTACAATAAAAAGCTTTGACCCTCATTTTATTAGTCAGATATTAAGTAAAAGGCAAAAAAATTATCCTATTTTCAACAACGCCTATATGATGACAGGCAGTCACCAACTATATAACTATTTGTCTTCAAAGCACGAAAAATGGTTGACAATGGTGAAAAAAGAATTCATTGATACATCTACTTTTTCTAGAATACTTGAAATATCTTCCTTGGGAAAATTATTTAACCTATTGCGAGCAAAATCTTTCCTTGGAGACTTCCTAGCTTACCAATACTCAATAGATTTCAACTATTCTCCCTTTATTAATTTCAGTGAAAATTCATTTGTCAAAGCCGGCATTGGTGCAATTAGAGGTATAAAAAAATGCTTTAAAAGCAATGGGAATAATTTTGAAGATGCTATAATTTACGTCCATGAAAATTTTGATGACTTACAAAAAAAGTATGGTTATACAGAATTCAAGCCCATCCCTGGACATCTCCCAACCTTAATTGATTTACAAAATTGTTTTTGCGAAACAGACAAATATTTACGAGAAAAGAAACCTGAGTTGGTTGTTGACAATGTGCGAATTAAACAAAAATATACGCCTCAAAAGAAATCATTATGTTTATTCTTTCCGCCTAAATGGAATGTTGGAGACAAAAAATGTATACTGCAGAATTTCCAGGAATAAACACCTTTTTAAGAGACACATGTAGGCTTTTATTAAAAGAAGGCATTCGTCGAGAAACACGTGGGAAAGTATGCTACGAGCTACCTGAGCCCTACATGTTTAAAATAACCAACCCTACTGCTCGCCTGATTACAATTTCAGAAAGACGAAATAGTCTTGTTCTCCCCTATGCAGAATCATTGTGGTTAGCATCAGGACGAAACGACATGGCTTTTGCCAGATTTTATTGCCTAACATTGAATAATTTCTCAGACGATGGATTATTTATGAGGGGAGGGTATGGTCCTAGACTAAGGCACTATAATGGGAGTAATGAGGATTATAAGATTAACAACCATCTCATTACTCAAACCCAAGACATAGATCAATTTCTTTTCGTTTCAAAATGTTTTGAAAGAGATCCAGAAACAAGACAAGCTGTAATAAATATA
Organism: uncultured Fibrobacter sp.; assembly: GCF_947305105.1. Classification (NCBI taxonomy): domain Bacteria; kingdom Pseudomonadati; phylum Fibrobacterota; class Fibrobacteria; order Fibrobacterales; family Fibrobacteraceae; genus Fibrobacter; species uncultured Fibrobacter sp. The sequence goes on from NZ_CAMZCS010000015.1 coordinate 11,438, forward strand.
GGCGACCCAACAAAAGATTGTTTTGAGACAGACAAAACGACAATAAAGCGAACGAAGGATTTTCCATGCACACGGATGCTTCACTTTATAAAAGACGCATCTGAAAATAAATTAAATCTTATTGTTACTATGCGATCAAATGATTTAATTTGGGGTGCTAGTGGCGTTAATATATTCAACTTTACTTTTATGCAAGAATACTTTGCATCTATATTAGGTTTAAAATTAGGGAACTATTATCATACAGCGCACAATATGCATTTCTATGAAGAGAAAAAAGACCTTGTCGAACGAATTGCTGCCATTGAAAATGTGAAAGACGAACCTTTCGAATACAAGACAACATTTTCATCTTTAAACGAGTTTGATGCATTACTTAAAATTTTATCTACAGAAGAAGAAAAAATGCGTCAAAAAGCGCCTGATTACCATTATTACAAATTTGAGGACGATTTCTTTTGTGATTGGTATAATGTATTATATTACCGCCATACAAAGAAAAAAGTAAAATTCATCAATCCCTTTCTTGATGATCGAATAAAAGAATTAAAGAACAGGAATGATCAAGAAACACTTCCTTTTCACGCATCATCCTTATAATCTTTTAGCAAGTCGTTAAAAATTTGATAATACGCAAAGCTTTCTGTCAATTCAATTTCATCTATTTTTTCTCTTTCAAAGACCTCCTTTGAAACTCCTCCAGTACTTGCAAAAGGCAACATTCTTGTTTTAGGAGACATATCTTTAAGCATTTTGTATTCAGTACGAACACCATCTGATCCACCAATAAAAATTGCTGCTATCGTCTCATTTTCACTAAACATTTGCTTTCGCAATTCCCTAATACTATCATTTTTATTATTTCCAATACTTTTAGTCCATACAATATTTTCAAAATAATCAACCTCACGAGGAGTACTGCCCTCAAAAAATCGAGACTGATATATTGTGATAAGAGGTTTTTTTTCTTCGCTAAAATCTTTTGCTACAGACCACACTAAAGGTGTAATTGCAGGCTGTCCACCAAAATAGAAGGGAATACTATATTCTGCACATACTCGTGTAAACGCCATAACAGCTGCAGCCACAGCAGCTCGATTTGTAGTTTTAAAACCTTCTCTGCCTTCGTCAGGAATTCCTGCTGAAAGAAAAATTCTTGTATTCTTATTTAGCATTGAGATCCCTCGTTTGAATTGTATTTGGCATTTGTATATTTAACCATTTTAAATGTTTAAACAAATCTCTTCTACAGAACTGAGCATCATATAGTAAAATCTTATTACACATCAATCCATTTTTAGAACAATAAGCGCTCAAGTCCATTTCATTTTTTTCTAAATCTGTAGATTTCGGGATGTGTACACAAAATGCCGATAATTCGCATCCATCCAATACGAAATTATTTCTCTCTCCAACAATCTTAGCCGCAGGATGTAAAATTCTATACGTATCAATTAAAGCCTTTCTCCTATACTCAAAAAATGCAGCACGTTTTTCTTCGATTTTAGCAATAATATCCATTAACAATTCTTTTCGAATCCCTAGCCTATAATTCATATTTTTCCTAGGTTCTATCACGACTTTTGCACAATTCAATATATTCCATTCTTCTACACACCCATCAAAATCTATTTGAACAATACCCAAATTTAATTTTTGAGCACATTCAATTTCCTCTATGGTAAATTGACTTTTAGGATAATTTTTCGAATTCAAAAAAACAAAAACATCGGAATCAGACAATTCATGTTTTAAGTATTCCTGAAAATCAACACCAGGTTCTATTGAGTACGAATCCAAGAAAGGACGATATCCTAATTTTGTAAGTTCATCAAACAACTGAATCGCAACGCCACTAGTGTCCGAACGCTTATACGAAATAAAAACTTTTCTATTTTGCTCTATTAAACCAAAGTAAGCCAAAATGTGATTTTCTAATTTTTTATCTCCATTAGCATCATATATAAAAGCATGCACACTTTCTAATGCTTTGGGGACAAAATCTCTAAATTTAGCAGCATCTTCTACTATCGGAAGAATTGAGCCAGCACATACCATTTTTCCAAAATCAACGGGTCCGTTATATTGAGAATCGGCGTTACTTGCTCCCCAATACAAATATAGACATGGATAATTACCATCTACATTTGCGTCTTCCACAAAATCAATATTATGGCTAGACAATTCTTTTGGAATGTCTTTCCATTTAGGAGTTCCCAAATTAACAATTTGATATAATACAGATTTCATTCCTATTCTCTCTTATTTTTTTCATTTTTTTGCACAGTATTGAAAAAGTTATCATTCTTACACAACCAATCTTTTAAAGGTACAAATAAATCCCAATTTCCGCGATCTTTATAATATCCAACAAACAAATCGTTTTCATCCGATTCAATGTCTAAAACTTTTTTGTCCCAGATAAACGGATACAATCCAACATACTCATTTTTATCATAAATACCACTTTTGGCAGGATGATCGTTCATTACAAAAAAAGCAAGATGTCCTTTTAAGTTCTTATTATTGGCAATGCCAAGTTCCCAATTACACCATTTCGACTTAAATGAATTCTTTGTACCAACAAAGATGAATCTATCATAGGTTTCTATTTTTTTACTCAATCTTCTAGCAGTATCTGAATTCGTTGATGAAGGCATTAAAGAATCAAGTTCATCAATATAAACATCAACATTGTAGTTCTTTTTCAAATATGAGCCCACACGATATGTATATTCAAAATCTTCATGACTATGCGATAAAAAAACTTTCTTTTTTCTAGAATTATTTGATTCACTAATTATATTCTCCAGTCTATCATTTAGTACTTTATATAATTGTTTATAAAAGTCATTTTTTTCCTCAGAAAAATTTTTATCATAAAACAAGTCGTAATCACAACAATGAATCCGGTAATAATCATAAACATCTTGAATTGAAGAAGAATTTTCTACCCAATTAAAGCGTTCAAGAATTGAATCAATATCCATTATTTTGCTCATAAAGTTCCTTATTATTGTTGTTTAAAAAAGAGGGCGACCACTTAGTGTGCCACCTAATCCAACATTACAAATAGATTCTTCTTCATCTGTTTTGGCACTATCGTATAAGAGTTTAAAACAATCTTCGTTTCTAGAAATACCATCCTGCTGATAATGAGGATGAAAAGCATATTGCAAGTTTGCTAGCGTAACATTTTTCAAATGACTTGTAGTTACATCGCTATAGCCCATGCGTAGTTGAACCGAATCCAACAAGATGTTTGACTTGTTATCCGAAGCTTTTGAGTGAGAATATAGAATATCCGACATAACACGGCTCATGCACAATTCCGAGTAAATCCATGACGAATATGTCCAATCATCGGCAGTCATATGTTTTTTTTCTAAAGAATTATTTGTTTGCAAAAACAAAAAAGCTGTCGCAGACTGCATCGTTTTCATCAGAGCTGAATTTAACATAATATGGACATGAGTCACAATGGCATTATAGAGTCCCTTATCAATTTGTTCTTTCGCTATGTAATACTTTTTCATTTTTTCTATCAATGTATCCGCATAACCCCAAGTACACGAATCCACAAAACATTTCAATTGGAATTTTTCTTGTAAATAATATGAAATCGCAATTGACATTTTTTCGTCATCATCATTATGCGAATGAGAAAGAAAAATATCCCATTTTTCCACAGGAAACCAATCATTCATTACTTTTGACAAATCAACTTCATTTACATTTTCAGGAAATGAATATGCCTTCAATCTTTCTTCTATCTCTTTCTTTTTTTTACGTACCTCCAATAATCCCTGTTGATAAGATTCATCAAAATCAAATGTATAATCAATATTATTCACATTTTCCTTGTCGCCATTACAAGCATCCTCCTTTACCTCAATTTTAAAAACATCACCCGCATCCTCAATCTCTTTTATTTTAAAGAAATACTTAGCCATATTCACTTTCCTTTTTTTATCAAACTTTTAGTCTTTACCGTATCAACAATTTGAATATCCATTCTCTTTAATTCATCAATTTTTAAAATTAACGAATCAATCTTATCTAAATTAACTTTTATTGAATCAAATTCTTTCAACTTTACTTCTAAAGGTATACCATCTTTTTCATTGGTCACTTTTATCTTTTGCGTATCATCTCCATTTATACAAAATGATACTACTGACAAGATTAAAGTACCAACAAGCATGCATCCATAAAAAGGGCCAATACTAGGAGATTTCAAAACTTCTTTGAAAGATTCTTTGTCTTTATAATCTTTTATAGATGTGCTATACAAAGAAACAACTTTTGGCGGTTGATTATCATTCCCTATTTCAACAACATCATTATACAAACGCCGAAAGCGGCGTTCTAGTTGTAAATAGAATACATCTAAGTATCCAAAAAGAATAATAACTAATATCGTAATAGTACATAACCAAGGAATATTCACTGTAAAAGATATTCCAACAACTCCGGAAACCAAAGCAATACACCATTCTTTCATTTGCTTTGAATTTTCACTCATTCTGGTTATGATAGCTTCAACAATATCAATATGTTGTCTTTTTTTTTCTTTTTCACCAAGACTTGTTGTGTCACTCATTATCGACTCCTTTTTTTGACGCTACAATACGCTTTTTATCAACGTAAATATGGATTACATCCTTTAAGCCATTCTTCAAAAATTATATAGTGTCTTTCGTCATTATTCACCCACAGAGCATTTTGGCCTTTATCTGTTTTAGTTTCAGAAATATAAGGATATATCCCTAAATATTCTTGTCCCCGATAAGCATCACTTTCATATACCTCTCTTGTTAAAGGGCATACAGCAACTCTATCTTTTAACCCATCCATTAGTCCCAATTCCCACGGCATCCATTTAGAACTTGGAGCATTTTCGGAAGTTACATAAAAAAGACATTTGCAGTTTTTCATCCGAGTTTTAATAACATTCGCAGTTTCTTTTGTCACACGAGAACGATCTAATGTATTATCTTCAATCCAGTCAACATATATTTCATAACCATATTGCTTTTTCAAATATTTCACCAATCCCGCAACAGCTACTCGATCCTTATAGCTATGCGACAGAAAAATATCATACTTTTTTGAATCATCAAACTGAGAAAAACAATACATCTCAGAATTGAGTCTAGCAGATTCTTGTGCAACACTTTCAACAATTTTACCGCGACTTTCACTTGCAATTTTTTCAAAGCGATTAATATTAAATAAAGCCATTCTTTAACCTCTCGCCTTAACTGCTTGTTCAACCCATTCTTCCAAATGTTCCGCTATATCATTATACGCATCGGACGGATTTGGTCTATAACACGGAACAATAGACGACAACGGTCGCCCATCTTTAAAGAATATTTTATCAAAGGGGTTTTCACCCATGTTTGAATACCCAGAAAAACCTCGCCGACAAAGCAAAGGGTCTTTTATTCGATGAATATATATACCAAAAACACCCATTCCCTTATTCCATGCTTGTCGAATTTCGTAATCAACCCAGGGTCTTTCTGAAGTATGTTCTCCAACAAGAACAATTAAGCAAGATCGGTATTGCAAATTGGAATCAATCCATCGACAAATTGCATCATCTCCACCTTTTTTTACTTCTTCCCAATCATTGTCGGATACAGGAGCATTTCCTTCAATAGCCCCAATATTTCGAATCTGAGCAACTCGACGAGAATCTTGTTTGTAATGGAAACTGTAAAAAACCTGATGTTTCATAAGTCATCCCCTTTGGGTGGAAATTTTTCATAAAGCCAGTTCAATGATTTTTCCCATTTTTTCATTGGGGGATATGTATTGTCTGGTTCAAATAGTCGTTGTAATAAAGAACTATCATGAACATCAGAACAACATGACTTCCAATTTTCAAGATTTTTCTTTGCTAAGGGAACAAGTCGCTCACATGACACTGGATAAAAAACTTTTATTTTTTTCATTCCTTCATCACATTCGAGCCTCCTTGAAGAACAATTCAGCTGCAAATGTTTTGGTATAGAATCTCTATTTTTATTTTTTCGCATTATATCCATCATGGATAATTCATGGAAAATCCATGGAGAAAATGTTCCTTTTTTACCACTTTGATTTGAATATGAATTAGATGATCCCAGAAATATAAAGCACTCAGCTCTATCAATCATATGTGTTAATGCTTGACATAGCATTATATGAACATGCGTAGTACTTTCATATTTATTTGCATTAAAAGGAGTCCCCGAACAACGTGATTTAATGTATTGTTCTAACCATCGCTTACTCGCATTCTCTTTACATTCTTGATCAATTTCCCGTTGTAAATCCGTTATGCACCCCCATAAATCTGAATCAATAAATGAATTTATTTCAAAATTTTTCTTCAACCATTGCGCAAACTGTTCAACTCTACTTTTATCTGAACCTGAATGAGATAAAAAAACAGGACAACATTTAGATGGAAAAAAAAGTTTTATTAATTCATCTCCGTTCAAAAAAGTTGCATTAGCCTTTAAAATATCTTTTAAAGAAGAATTGATTTTTTCTCTATCTACATTATCATAAATGGATTCAATAGATTCATCCGCTATTAAAGAACCTATTTCATCTAAATCTAACGCATAAGCTCCAAACATAAAAATTCTCCATTTATATTACCGTTTCTCCACGGATTCGATTTCTTCGGGATCGGTGATATCGTAGAGTTGATAGACTAGGGTGTTGATTTGTTTTTCGAGGTCAGCGGTGCGATTCTGGATTGTTGCTGACGGCCCTTCGGCAAGCTCAGGGACCTTGTTCTCTTGCGATTCATCACTAGATCCTTCGACTTCGCTGACTCTCCGCTCAGGATGACACGAGGCTTGCTTCTTTGCAGCGATGATTTCATCGGCCAATGTGGCGAGTTGCGAAAGGAGTTCGGGGTTGTCGAGGGGGATGCGGAAGTTTTCGAAATAGACTTTGCGGATTTCGCGGGTGCCGCCCATGAGTTCGGGGCAGTTGTACCATATCCAGAGTTTGGCGAGGTTTGAATTAAGAATTGCGAGGAGGGGTTTCAGGATGGATTGCTTCACCCCTTCGGGGTTCGCAATGACGTTTTCCGTAGCATTCGGCCCTTCGGCAGGCTCAGGGACCTTATTGTTTTCCGTGATGATGAAGGCTTTGTCGTTGCAGAGGGAGCCGATTTCGTCGTAGGTGAATGGGAACACCGAAGTCATATTCGGATAAACAATTTTCGGCTTCGCAAATTCCTTGTAATAATCTGCAGCCCAACGCTGTAAAGCATACCATTCGTAACGAATGCCTGTTTCGGCTTTATTTCGTGCAGAGAGTTTTTCTTTGTGACTCAACAGATGCTTGTAAACAGCAGGATATTCCTTTTCAAATTCTAATTCAGCCTCTTTGGAACACCCGACAATGTTCGGATTCAAATGTAACGGGAAATGCCAAGGAACGAACAAAATATATTGATCTTCTTTTTCCGTACTCCAAGCTTCAATATCTCGCCCTCGTAATAGCGGCTTTATTATTTCAGCACTTTTCGCATCTTCAGATATCAACGCGTCTCTTGTTTTACCATCAATAAAGAAAGCGTCATTATAACCAGTCTTTAAGCCGTAATTAATCGTAATCGGCATATCCTTCAGCGGAGTTCCAACTTGCATTTTCTGCAAAACGGAATCATGGAGTTTATTTCGAATACTCCATTCACTTGCTCCAAAATTATCCGCAGGGAATTCAAATGATGACGCGTTGATTTCCTTCTCAAAATCGCCCTGATAGTTCTTGCTGTTCAACGAACATGCCAATACAGGAGCCTTCTCGTCAGATTTCTGGGCTACGAAAATGCACACATAGATGGTCGCATCCGCAAAGAACTGGATATCGCCAAAGTTGAGGATTTTCTTGAGCGAAACCTGGCTCATGAACTGTCGCAGTTCTTTACCATAATCCACAAGCATCCATTTGTTCGGCATAATGAACGAGAAATGTCCATTCTTTTTCAACAGGCTATGGGCGCGTTCCACAAAAAGGCAATACAAATCTGCCGACTTGTTGTAGCAACTATAATCTCGCTTGCTATAAACATCGCTCATTTCGCCCATGCTCTGAAGCTGCACATACGGCGGGTTACCAATGATAGCGTCAAATCCGGTGAAGCGGCCTTCGTCATCAAGGATTTCCGGGAACTCGAACATCCATTCCAGCGAATTCGAAAAGTCAATGGTTCCGTCAGCCTTGTTGGCATATTCCTCGAACAGTTCAAGGGAGCCGCTTTCTACGATACGGCTCTTGAGGCTCGCAATTTTTTGGCGGAGCATGACCTTGGAATTCTGCGAACCGCCCGACTTGTAATCATATACACATCGCCTGTACTCGGCAAGGGCGTTTTTCAGGCTGTCTTTTTTGCGGTCGCTCTTTTCTTCTGAACTCAGGTAGTCCGCAATCACATGCCCGTTATGCACCGGATACTGCGATAGCAACGAATCGCCGACTTTGATATTGATGTCAATATTCGGGAGTGTTTCAAGTTGCTTGTAGCCACTTTTTTCGGTGTAGTAGGCGTTCTTCAACAATTCAATCCACAGACGCAAACGGCAGATGTTTACAGAATTCGGGTTGATATCCACACCGAAAAGGCAATTCTCGATAATGCGGCGTTTCTCGTTGAAAAGAGCCTCTTGAATGCGCTGGCGTTCCGGGTTTCCGGGGCGGTATTCAAAGGGTTCGCCTTCGTCATCAAGAACAGAGAGTTCATCATTATCGACTTTCAGCACCAAATCGGTGCGGCGAATACGTTTACCATTTACATCGCACAAAATGTTCAGTTCAGACTTGACGGCAAGCAGACGATTCAATGCAGAGACAAGGAAATGCCCCGAACCAACAGCGACATCCGCGACACGGATGGAGTCAAAAATTCGGTTCGCTTCGGCAACCCTGTTCTCACTATCCATATCCGCTATCTTGTCTGCAACGTTCTCAAGATTCTTGCAGTTCCAGCCTTTTTCTTCGTTGAACTTTTGGACCACCGAGCGTTCCAAAACTTCGCGAGCCATGTAGTCGGTGATGAACCCCGGCGTAAAGAAACTGCCGTCTTTGTAGCCGTTGATTTTTTCAAAGATGAGTCCGAGAACCGACGCGTTGATGAGCGTCTTGCTCGTAGAGGTCACGCCGCCTTGGGCATCGCTTGCAAAGTTGTACGCATCGAGGAACTTGAAGATGTAATCCAGATTCGGGAGCGTGCCTTTTGCGCGTTTGCCGCGTTCGTCCTTCAAAACGGTCTTGTTGAAAATTTCCATCTGGGCATCGGGAATGCCGCGGATTTTCAGGTGCTTTTCGTCTTCGGTCGGTTCGAACAGCGAACTATTCAGGTAAGGGACATTCGGGTAACGTTTGAGTATGTCTTCGTCGCGGTCCTCGATTTTCTTGCCGAGCACCTTGAAAAAGAAAATGTTCAGTTCGTCGAAGTTCGCTATTTTGTCTGTACTCATGAACCGATACGATGCATCGCCCTTTTGATACATGAGGATTTGCGATTCGACAAGTTTCAGGAACAGCAGGCGGTTCACCCATGTGATGCAGAGACGGAGTGCCATTGCCTCGCATTCTTCCTTGTTCGGGAAATCGTCTTCGAGCTGGTAGATGGCACTTTCGAGGAGGCTCGCCTTGTCGCGATTTGCGGGTTTCTTGCGTTGAATGACTTTCTTGCCGCCTTTGTCTTCTTTCACTTCTTCGAGGCCAATGATGTGCAAGAGTTCCGCATAAAAATTGCGGTCGAGACTGTTGCTGTCGTTTGCGAAAGGCTTCGCGAGGAGAGTCTCTGGGGAGAGAAATTTGTAGAGAGGGAGGAGCGGTGTGGAGTGCGAAATGTGAGATGTGAAATGGATTGCTTCGTCGCTTGCGCTCCTCGCAATGACGTCTAAATTAAAATGCACAACGTTGATGTCGCAGGAGGCGAGGAAATCGTCGATGGCGGGTTTCGCGATTTCGTTGTAGAAGTCAGATGTCTTGTTGCCGCTCATCTGATTCGCCTTGAATTTTAGGAACTGATCGTATATCGGTTTTGACTTGTTCCCAAAATAGCGGATAAAGTCCTTAACGTCGAAGAAATACCATTCGTCAAAATTTGTGATGGCGAGCCACTTGATTTCGTGATTGCCCGAATGCACGTATTCCAGCATAAAGTAATAGACGAGTTCCTGCAACGATTTTACGTTCGGATGCTCCGCCGAAAACATTTCGGCCGCATTCGTCGGCGACTTCGCTTCGATAATCACTGCCGGCTTTGCACTTGCCGTATTGCCGTTAAAAATCGCAAGGTCTATCGGGCGGTTGACCTGCACCGAATAATCAGGTTCAAAAATCTTGCGTAAAAAGTTCCAGATTTCGCCCTTGTGGTATTCTTCGTCCTGTACCGGATTCCGCTTGCTATAAAGATTCTTGAGCGAAAGCTTGAAATCCTCCATCTTTTCGACAGAAACAGGCAACTTGAGGAACGCGGAATTGACGGACCTTTTCGGCGAAATTAATTTAAATGACATACAAGTGAAATATACCCTAATTTCGTGTCACAAGAATTATTCCATTGGTATTTTTTTGCGATTATTACCCCTTCAAAAAAAATCCAATTCCCTCTCTTGACAAATAGTGCACAAAAGTGTAGTTTTAAGTAGAACCTTTAACAAAATATTCTGCGTCCCCGTCTGTTAAGCCCCATTCGCATGTACGCAGGAAGGAGCACAGAATGTACAGCACTGCCAATGGCGTCGTCACCGATGCCAAATCCGCCGAAAGCGCAACAATCCATCCGCTTGCAGAGTCAAGTGTCGGCAAGCTGATCCAGGTCATCCGCGGCAAGCAAGTCCTGCTCGACCGCGATCTGGCAACACTCTACGGAGTGGAAACAAAGGCACTGAACCAAGCGGTTAAGCGAAATCAAGAACGTTTTCCTGAAAGAAATTGCTTTCAATTGAACAAAAATGAATTGCCAAAATCTCTAAAGTCACAACTTGTGACTTTAAACGAAAGCGGCAATAAACGCGGCCTCCACATCAAAAAAATGCCCTTTGCGTTTACCGAGCAGGGCGTCGCCATGCTAGCCTCCGTTTTGCGCAGTGAGACTGCAATTCGGGTTTCGCTCCAAATCATGGACGCTTTCGTCGAGATGCGACACTATCTGATGCAAAACGGAGGGCTGGTTCACCGTCTTTCCAACATAGAAACAGAGGTTTTAGACCAAAGAGCCAAGCTTGTCGACCACGACCGCAAACTAGACGAAGTCTTCGAGGCGATGGACCGCGGCGAGCTCAAGTCAAAGGGATTGTTCTGTTGGTGCCGACAAAAACGGCTATTGGAAAGTTTCCGCAATTTTGTCCAATTTTTCCATATACCCCTTCGTATAGATTTCGGGCATAATCGCGACACGGTTTGCAAAAGTCGCGAACGAAACACTAACATAGGAGTAAAATCATGGAAAAAGCTATCCTCGGCAACGATATTTTCGAAAAATTCAACGAAGGCGAGCTCAAGCTCCCGGGCAAAACAATCGCTTTTAAGGACATCGCCTGGTCCAAGCACCCGACTTTCGAGGGCGTAGAACTCAAGCATATCATCACCGCGAAAGAAACCGGCGGCATGTTCAGCTATCACTTGGTGAGAATTGCGCCGAACAAGAGCATCAAAACGCACATTCACGAAACCCAGCTCGAAACGCATGAGGTTATCGCAGGCAGCGGCACTTGCATCAATGACGGCGCCAAGCTCGAATACACTCCGGGAGTCATCTCGATTATGCCGGCGAAGGTCCCGCACCAGGTTGATGCAGGCGATCAAGGGCTTTATCTGTTCGCGAAGTTCATGCCGGCCCTGTGCTAGGAGATTGCGTCGCCCCTACGGCCTCGCAATGACGTATTAGTCATCCGTCTTCACGGCACGTTTATATTCCTTCGGAGAAAGGCCGACAACTTTTTTAAAGCAACGATCCATGTGGCTTTGGTCGTAAAATCCGGCGTCATACGTCACCTCGGCCGCGGGCCTTTCTTCGAGCAATCTTTGCGCCTTGCGGACTTTGCACTGCATCTGGAACTGGTGCGGCGTGAGTCCGAAGGCCTTCTTGAATTCGCGTATCATGTGAAACGGGCTGATACACGCGTCATGCGCCATTTGCTCTATCAAATAAATGTTCTCGGGATTTTCGAGAATGCTTTTTTGCAGTTCATCTAACCGCGCGACGGTACTTTCATAATCTCGCGCGCAGCCCTCGGCAACAATCTCGTTGGACTCCAAGGCGATACACAGCACCACCATCGAATAGCATTCATCATCTACGGTCTTGATTTCGTGCAACGTATTCGGCGGAATCTGGAACTGTTCCCCGGCGCCATAAATTTTCGCCTCGCCGTTCAGCACAATGCAAACGCGGCCCTCTTCAATATAGCCCACAGTCATGTGCCCGGTATGCGTGTGCGGCGGGTACGACTTGCGCCAATCCTTGTAACGCACGCATTCAATATGGTCGTTCTTTTTGCTGTACGAAATCTCGCTCATTTTCTATCGCCATAGATAACAAAAAGGCGCCAGGAGAATTTTTCCTGACGCTTATTTATCCTGCTCTGGATCCTTCGCTTAGAACTGCGTGATGAATTCCCAGGCGGTGGGTGTTGTCCACACCTTGCCGTCGTCGTCGCGGGGGTTGTATGAGTGACCGCCGTCGAATGTGCACCACTTCACGGGGAAGCGCGGATCAACGGTCTTGTAGTCGTAACACACGTGCTTGCCACCGGAGTATTCCTCCGCCTTTTCGCCCCTGGCGTCGGTGAAGTTCCCTTCGGCGTCAGGTATTCCGTTGTTCTTCAGGATCCTGTCGCGGGAACTGCGCCCGAGCTCTGGCGTACAAAGTTCGTCGCTCATGCCGACGGTTCCCATCCATGCGATGGGGAGTCCCTTGTTCTTGGGGATGTAAATCACCATGTCCATGGTCGAGAAGACCACCACGCCGCGCAGGCGGTGCTGGAAATCCTGCGCAAGCGCATTGCTGAACATGGCGCCGAAACTGAACCCGACGGAGAACACGCGCGAAGTATCCACGCAGAGGTTCTCGTTCAGGTAGGTAAGGAATTCATCGAAGAAGACGTGGTCCTTGTCGTCGCCGCAACGCCAAGGATTGCTTTTTTCTTTCCCAGATCTATCTGTTTCGGTCGTGTAGCCGTGCGGAGCCACGAAGATGGTGTTCTCCTTGGCGCCTGACTGGTTTCGGAGTCCGTAGTAGGCTTCCCTCTTTGCCACTGCCTCGGCGGAACCGCCCATGTAGTGCATGCCGAACACGAGGCGGTAGGGCTTGTTCTTGTCGTAATTTTCGGGCATGGTGAGGTAAATTTCGTGATCGATGCCCTCGCTGGTGAACGTGAAGTTGTCCTTGAGCGTATTGTCCTTGCCGCAGCCCTTGCTAGGCGTGGGCGCATTGCCCATCGCGTAGCCGAAGGCGTATGTCTGCTCGCCAGGTTCTGTAGAAGCCGCTTTTTTGAGCGTGAGGCTCAATGCGGTGTCGAGGTTGGGCAGGGCAACTTTGAGAGGGGCGAATCCGGAAGCGACAACACTGAGTGTGTCCCCTTCACCGGGTTTCAAAAGGGCCTTGTGGCCGCGTCCCTGATAGGTGGCGGAACTAATGCGAGAGCCGTTCACGGTAAAGCGGACCGTCTCGACGGCGTTCCCTACGCGGACTTTCGCGAAGTATGTACCTCGGGCTGTCACGCCCTGCCTCAAGTCCACCTGGCCCGAACCGAGCAAATCTTGGCGGAGGACAAGGTTGCCCACCATGTCGAAAATACTCACCTGCACGGGAGCGTTGCTGCTCTGCGAAAAGCGGAGCACGCCATCGACAATGTCGATATGGCCGGGCACGAAACCGCCAGAATGCAGGGCCAGCTGATCTTCACTTTTTATCGTGAATTTGCCGTCTTGGTCTGTAGAGGTGGAGTCGCCCTTGGCGAGAAGTTTGACGAGTGCGCCCGAAATAGGGCCTCCGGCTTCGTCGTTTACGGTTCCGGTCAGCGTAAATGCTGATGCCGTAGTGAATGCTGTCGCCAGCGCAATAGGAAATACGAAAAAGATTACCCTTTTCATTTTATACTCCTTAGCCATACCGCCATTTTGCCATCGATTTTATTCGATAGTTATTACAAATAAATATAATGCCCAAAGAAGGGGAAAGTACAACGTAAACAAAATTTTTTATAAAATCATGCCGCAGCGCAGTTGCTGCACGCGCTCGCCCAAGATTTCGCGCAATATTGCGTAGGCGCGGTCACCGGTACAATGCCCGGTGTAAATCCTCTGCACATCCAGTTCGCGCAGCCTTTCTGCGAAGGCGCGCACTTCCGCATCTTTATAGCGAAACAGGTGAAAACCGCCCAAAATGGCGTAAATTCGCTTGTCAGGGAATGTCATCTCGATTTCTTTCACAATGTTATCTGCACCGGCATGGCTGCAGCTGTTCATAATGAAGAGTCCCTGCGGCGTGTCGAAGACCAGGCTCTGCTCGTGGTCAAAACTGTCGTAGCGGTACATGCCGTTTTCCTTGACGGAGAGGCCTGCCGCAAGCCCGATGCCGGCGCGGCTTTCCGGATTCATGACGTTATCTTTGTGCGGTACCAGGTAAACATTCGGTGCTATCTGCATGTCGCCTTCGGCATAACGGATGCGGTCGGCAAAGCGTTTGAGCCATCCTTTATGGATTCCGATGTACTCGTGGTAGGTCAGGCGCCCGAACAGTTTATGTGCATGGTAGCAGTTCTCGGCGGCTCCTTTGCGCAAGTAAAAAGGCGCCGTCTTGTTAAGCGAAAAAAATTTGGCAAGTCCGTTCGCGTGGTCGTAATGGGCGTGGCTCAAGATGCCGACATCCACCTTCGAGAGGTCCACCCCCATAACGCCGGCATTTTTTGCAAACAGGTGAGACGCGCCGGTATCTAAAAGATAGTGCTTGCCCTCAAATTCCACATATACGGAAAGCCCCCACTCGCCGAAGAGTTTGCGGGAGCAACAATAGCCTTCGATGTTGTCTATAAGGACGCGGACTTCCATGGCGCTACAAAACTACTCGCAGTTAAGGCAGGTCCATTCCACGATGCCGTCGCAACCTTCCTTGGACCCGGAGAACTTCTCGCAAGTATAGCTTTCGATGTCGATGAGGAAGTCGAGCTGGCCCGCGTTCTGCGTGCAGCATCCGTCGCAGTCGCTGTCGGCGCACTTGTCGTAAACAACGGCGTCGATGGTATGGCCGTTCTGGCGCAGTCTGAACGTTTTCCCGTTGTACTTGTCCCAATCTTTCTCGTGGATGGAGATGATGTTGTGCTCGCTGACCCATTGCTCGGTTTGCTGGCCCTCGATGCCCGCAAAGTAACCCGCCCATTCGCAACCGTTGTACTTGACGCACTCCTCGCTGCCGGGGTCCGGCCAAGAAATGTACCAGGTCAGGTAAGCCTTGTTCCATACGGTGTCGGCGGGAGCTGCTGCTGTGGTGGAACTGCTGGATTCAAGCACTGCAGAGCTTTCGGGAGCCGCAGAAGACGGGTCGACCGTACCCGCAGACGATACGGCGTCACTTGACAAAGCCGTCTCGCTCGATGCCGGCGTATTCCCTGCGTTCACATCAGTCGAGACGCTGCTGGAACTGCTGTCGGCGCAGGCAGCAAAAAAGAACAATGTCGAGAATATACAGACAAGAGAAATTTTTTTCATAAGATACTCCGTATCAGCTATGAGCCTTGAGTTATGGGCAGAAGGTCTTGCCGTCGCTGAAGGCGTTGCCGACTCGGCGTTCCATCACATAGTAGCCGTGCCCTGCTGTGTCGTAGCACACCGGCGCAAGCTTTTCGACGGAGAGTTTTCCATCGCTGTCCAGCACGGATTCGTCGGCAGTCACGTTCACGATTTCGCCGAGCAAAAGTTCGGATTCCTCATCGTAGCTCACCATCTTGCATTCCAGCGCGAGCGGGAGTTCGGCAATCAGCGGGGCATCCACGTTTTCGCTCTTGACGGCGGTGAGGCCCGACTTTGCAAACTTGTCCGCGACCTTGTTGCCGCTGGTGACACCCAGGTAATCAATAGCCTTGATGTTCTTCGCCGTCGCCATGCTCACGGTGAAGGCCTTGCGGGCAAGGATGTTCGGCATGGTCTTGTGACTCTTGGCCACGTAGATGGCAATCTGGTTCGTATCGCTGACGCTGCCCCAGGCGGCCACCATCGCGTTCGGGGTGCCGTCTTCGTTGTATGTCGCGATGACGAGCGTCGGCTGCGGATAAAGGTAAGTCTTGACTCCGAGATTTTTGCGCATGATAAATCCTCCAGTTGGTCAGGATGTTCTATTGACAAGATACAAAAAAAGAATTTAAATGGTCATTTTTTATCAAGAACAAGCACCAAATTGACTGCAATATAGCGTTAAGCATTGTCTTTTTTACATACATCCTATTGACATACAAACTATCAATTTATATTCTTATAAACAGTCCCATGAAAAGGCTATACGTCTTATTTTGATTAACTATTGCTTAAAATATTTTGGAATTTCTTTGTTTTTATATTATGGGATTGCATTCCCTTCAGAAAACAAAAGAGATCCGTCTATCGCGGAATTTTGCGCAAATATTCTGGATGTTAACAAGTATGAACTTGTTTTAACGAAAAATATTGAAATTCCAAAAAATAAAAAATGGAACATTCCAGATTCACTTGATGGAGGTTGCACTTCTTGGGAATACAATTATCTTCTTGAGGCTCCGCAATCCACAAAAGAAGATGATTTCGAGTTGTTCATGCGAAAGGGTGGACATTTCTGTTTTTCAGCGAATTTCCCAAAAAAGCGGAAAGTCGAGCCATTAAAGACAGAGTTGGTAAAAGGAAATTCCTATTTGGGTTATTTCTTGGAAAATGCGAAAGAGTCGTTGAAAAATTATTATGGGAAAAAGATTAAAGGCCAATGGCTTGCTCAGCTTTATAATAGCAAAATAAAGCTGTCTGCCAATTTTACAGCGGTAATTACTGGAGAATGTTCAGAATTTCAAAATATTGAAGAACCCGATAAAAGAAACATTTCTTCCTCAGAAGATGTGTTTGGTGAATATTGCTTCACAGAGGACGATGACAAAACGGATTATTGGGTTTTGGAGAAGTATAAGTCGAATAAACCGTATTTGTTTTCGTATTCCCAATGCTCGTATGATTATCGTCATTCCATACTTCCGGATTATGATTACTTCTTTTCAGGTCCTATATCGATGATTGTGAATTCGCTATTTGACAAGGCAAAACCGGCAAGGTGTATGCCGAGCTATTATTCAGAGAAAATGGTTTATGAATCTTATGAAAAAATTTTATGGTTCTCAAAAAAATATGAACTTGAAACAGACAGCCTATTTGGACACTACTTTAATATAAGATGGAATGTCGATTATGATTCAAGTTATGTTCGGTTAAACGCTTCCGGCTCCGCAAGATTCTACATCTCCGGTTTCTGCACCGAAGAACAGTTGGAAATTATCAGGAAACGGAAAAAAGAAAGTAGCAACTAAATGCAATACGATTAATGGATTAAAATGACTTGTAAACACTTTAGTACCCCACAAAAAAGCAACATTACTCTTTCCTGCTATGCATTAACAAAAAAAATGACAGATTCCATTACCTATAGCGGTCATAAAATTGGTGAGTCAGTTGTTGCCAAAGTACAAAATGCCGATTCTGTATTAAGTCCGTACATATATCTGTCTGACGGCATTACGAATCTTGGAGAAAAAACAATTACAAAACAAATTCCCATTAACCTTGAATCCATGTCTTTTCATTATTTTTCTAAGGATTCTGCATTTGTAAAGAGAATGTTCAACACGCAGCAATATGTTTTGTGGAATTACTATCTCAATACTGATTCATCAAAACAAACCATATCAGGAAAAGAGCCCATTTACATCTCCGGTTTCTGTACTGAAGAACAGCTGGAAATTATCAGGAAACGGAAAAAAGAAAGCAGCAAATTAGAATAAACGGAAAATGCCCTTAAGGGGTAAAATGAATTTATTCTAAAATTTAGATTTCTTCTAAAGGTATTTTTACCGCCCTTCGCGGAGGCGGAAGGCAACGCAGGCGATGTCCACTTCACGCGGCAGGCTCATTTCGCGACTCAGGCCCTGCGGCAAGTTGCGGAACCCGACGTTGCGGATGCTTTCGCACAACTTGCTTGCAGCATCCGAAACCGAATCGCTTGCCATGCTGTCGGCATTGCTCGCCGCGTTCTGCAACAGGTTCAAGAGCAAAAAGCCGGCACCCAGGCGCTGCGACTTGTCCACCAGCGTGTTGAGGCGCGAAGTGTCCGAGACGAGGAAGCCGATTTGCAGCAGGGAATCTCCGGCAAGCTTCACCTTGACCTGGCGCTCCACGGCAGAGGCGGGGCGCACGGATTTTTGCAGGGGCTGCATGTAGTCGGCGAAGGCGCGGGGCGCAGGCAAGTCCACTGAGCTTGCCGAAGCGGACTTGGCTGTTGCGTTCGCTTCGGCGGGCTCAGCGAACTTATTTGCCGAAGCGGACTTGCCTGTTGCGTTCACTTCGGCAAGCTCAGTGAACTTTGCGCATTCGGCCTTGTAGTTCGCCATGACGACGATGTTGTCCGCGAGGTCGAGATAGTCGCCGCAGGCGCCCGCCACCAGGATAAAGCTGTAACCCGCCTGCGCAATGGCGCGGATGCGGTCGGTCAGCGGTATCAGGGGTTCGCGGTCATCGCCCAGGAGTTTGCGGACGCGGATGTCGCGGATGAGGAAGTTCACCGCCGAGGAATCCTCGTCGATGAGGAACGTCCGCGAGCCCGCCTCGATGGCTTCGAGCAGGTTCGCAGCCTCGCTCGTGGAGCCCGAGGCCGAGAGCGTGGTAAAGTCCTTGGTGCTCACGCCACCCGGAAGGTCGCGCACGAATATCGAGAGGTCGGTAGCGCGCACACTGCGCCCGTCCTCGACGCCGACGCGCAGGGCGGTCTCGTCCACGACGATTCCCTCGCGGCCGTCACCCGGCACATGCGGGAACACCGAGCGCGTGAGCGCTTGCAGCAGCGTCGACTTTCCGTGGAAGGCGCCGCCCGTAATGACGGTGACTCCCCTGGGAATGCCCATGCCGCGAATTTCGCGGCCACAAATTTCAAGTGTCACCGCCATTTCCGGCGGCGCCACGAACGGCACCGCGTCCTTGAGCGGGGCCTCGCTCAGGCCCGAAGCCCGCGGCAGAACCGCCCCGTCGGGCACAAATGCACAAAGGCCGCGTTTGTCGAGTTCCGCAAGGATCTCGACGCGATCGGCGAGCACTCCGTAATGCGCTTCCAGTTGTGCCGCCCGCGACGAATCGTTGTACAGGCTCGCCGACACGAGGTCGGGCAGCACCATCGTCAAAATTTCGGCCGCAGCCTCCGATTCTATCTTGCGACCCTCGCCGGGCAAGCGCACCTGCAAGCAGACGCGCAAATCGCCGTTATCGACCCACAGGGAGTTCCGCACCAGCATCTCGGGTCCCGGATTCTCGATGGCCACGGGGGCATTTTTCTCGGGGAAATGCTCTTGCACAACCGCACTCAGGCGGCGTAACAAAAAATCCGAAAGCGCAAGGCGCCGTTCAAAACTGTTCCCCCAAACGGGGGCATACCCGAGTTTTTGCAAACTTATCTTCAGCAGCACCCTGGAGGCAGGAGCAAACGGGTCGCCTTGCACATGCAGGAATTCCAGTACAAAGTCGCCAAAATCCCACGATTTTTCGGCAAGGGACTTGTATAAACCGTAATTTTTTCCGTTTAATGCGCGGATTTTTTGGTAAAGGGCCTTCATGATAAGGAAGATAGTAATTAGGGGTGAGGTGAGTAGGAAGTAGACAGTGATTAGTGGTTGGTGGTTAGGGATTTGTCATTGCGAAGGGCGAAGCCCTGAAGCAATCTCCGTCAGAGAATCTAGGGGCTATGAGATGCGAGGTCGGGGCTAAAGCCCCTCTGAGCAGTCAGCGATGAGTAGTAAAACAAAAATTATACATCACACCTCACTGCTCACCGCTCATAGCTCACTGCTACCCCCCCCTTTTTTCCTTTAGTTACCAAACTTTTGCAAAAAAAAATTATAAATTCGTAGAAAACTTTGTATTTTAAGAACAAACAAACAGGAGCAATCCATGAAGAAACTGTACATTTTTGCCCTTATGGTGGCTTTCCTTGTAACCGCAGCCGTCGCCGACGAAGATCCACCTCCTCGTGGCAAGGCCGCTACCATCACCATCATCACCAACCCGCCTAACAGCGAAGTTTACTTGGGTGGCGAACTCCTGGGCAACAGCCCCATCGAGAACCGCGCCGTCAAGTCGGGCCGCCAGACTCTCGTCGTGATTGACCAGGGTTACGAGCTCGTGAACCAGCGCGTGAACGTTTGGCCGGGCAACGACAAGCGCAACACCTTCGACTATGGTACCAAGATTCCTAAGGGCCATATCAAGGTGACGACCAAGCCGGGCAAGTGCCTCATCTTCGTCGACGGTGAAAACTCCGACAAGACCGATGGTGCTCCGCTTACCATCCACAACCTCGATGCCGGTGACCACGTGGTCCGCGCAGAATGCAGCAACCGCAAGTCTGCCGAAACCCTCGTGACCGTCAAGGGTGAAGAAACTATCGAAATCGAACTTGACGCCACTGCCGGCGGCAAGAAGAAGAAGTAATTTCATCGCCTTTCGGCAAAAAACGGAATTACAGGAGCCCCCCTTCGGGGCTCTTTTTTATATTTAAACCTGTAAAACTTAACCAGGAGAAAAACATGTCCAAATTGTTCAAAGTCTGCCTGTTCGCATCTCTCGCCCTCTTTATCGGCTGTAGCGACAGCGGCAAGAAGGTCACCCGTATCGACACGAACTCCGTGACGGACCTCTCCGGGGCCTGGAACGACACCGACTCCCGCCTCGTCGCCGAGGAAATGATCAACGACTGCCTGGGCCGTCCCTGGTACGACAACATGATCCAAAACAAGGGCGGTGTAGTCCCGACTGTCGTCATCGGCAAGGTCTCGAACAAGAGCCACGAGCACATCAACATCGAAACCTTCATCAAGGACATGGAACGCACGCTCATCAATTCCGGCCGTGTTGACTTCGTCGCTAACGCTCAGGAACGTGCCGAACTCCGCAACGAACTTGCCAGCCAGGCCGGCAACGCCACGGCCGATACCCAAAAGCAGGCCGGCCAGGAAATCGGCGCCGACCTCATGCTCACGGGCACCATCACCTCCATCGTCGACCAGGAAGGCGGCGATCAGGTGGTGTACTACCAGGTTGACCTCGAACTCACCGACATCCAGAGCCACCGCAAGGTCTGGATCGGCGACAAGAAGATCAAGAAGTTCATCTCCAAGAACGGCGTGAAGCTGTAAATTAGTGGTTAGTGGTTGGTGATTAGGAACGTCATGTCCATAAAACGGATTGTTCTTCTAGCTTTCTCGTTGTCACTCCTTGCGGGTTGTGCGAACAAGTCTATGACCCGCTACGAGGAGCTTGCGCAACCCCTCGAAAAGAAGGGTATCGACGCGACAATCGAGAAGATGAAGGAAGACCAGGACGATCTGTACGGATCGAACAGTGAATTCCTCTACTATTTCGACCTCGGTTGCCTTAACCACTACAAGCGCAATTTCAAGGAAAGTGCGGCAAATTTCGCCAAGGCGGAGCAAATCTACGAAGACCTCTACACCAAATCGGTGACGAACGAGGCCGCGGCCATCGTCACGAACGACAACACGCGCCCCTACAGGGCAAGGCCCTTCGAACTTTTGCTCATGTACGAGTTCCAGATACTCAACTATCTCGCCATGATGGACTTGGACGGGGCGATGGTGGAGGTCCGGCGCTCCCAGATAGCGATGAATGCTCTCTATCAAAAGGACCAGAAGAAGGTCAACGATAACGGCCTTTTGCGCTACCTTTCGGCCATGGTTTACGAACTGGATGGGTCACCGGACGATGCGGCTATCGCCTATATCAACACGGTAAAGGCGTACAAAGAAGGCAAGCTCAAGGTACCCAACGAGGTGCTGGAATTTGTTACCGAGGGCTTGCGCAGTGCCGATCGCGAAAACGATCTCGTTGCACTTGGTACACCGGTGCCCGGCATAACGCCCAAGGCTTCCGCTGTCCGCCAAAATGGCCAGGAAATCATCGTCATCGGGTATGCAGGCCATAGCCCCATACTGGGCGAGCTTTACATGTCGGGCACATTCATCAGTGGCGGCGTGATGAACCTCTACTACAAGGACGGCGAGACCGGCGAAAGGAGGACCTTCACGATGGTCGCTCCGCCCGTTTCGGGCGCAGGCACTGGCGAATCCTTCCATGTCGGCTTTGCGCTTCCCGAGATAAAGAAGCTCTACAACAGGGTGGACCATTTCGAGGTATCGTTGGATGGCTCCCCGCGAATCCGCCCTGAGAAGGTGATGGCCGTAGACGAGGAACTCAAGCAGAACATGGAAGACGAGAAGTCCTCGACAATCACGCGCACGGCCGTCCGTGTCATTTTGCGCACCATTGCGGCGCAAAAGGCCAAGCAGGCCATGAAGACGGATAACATTCTCCTGAATTTACTCACAAGTATCGGCACCGACGTGGCACAGAGCCAAATTGAGCAGGCTGACCTCCGCGTGGGGCTCTTTATGCCTCATTCCCTGCACATGACGCGCATTCCTGTTTCCGTCGGCACACACAAGGTCGTCGTTACGGCAAACGGCTCCGCCGGCGAAACGGTTGAGTTGTTCGAATTCGACAAGCTGAACGTCGCCAAGGGGCAGAAAGTCTTCCTCATCATCCCCTCGATACGGTAAGACGCACCAACCAAGCGACCCCACGCCACCCCGAGCGTGGTCCCCTCCCGCATTTTTATAAAAAAAAATAGCCTTTAGGCAACTTTCCACAAAAAAAGAGGTATTTTTAACCCGGCCTGTGTTCCGACCGGCAAATTTTCTTTATTTTTAATTTGAAAATAGGAAAGTATTTAATCAGGAGCGCAACATGAACTTCAAAATTATCGCTACAGCGGCAGCACTGCTTGCAACTCAGTCGTTTGCAATCATTGGCGTCGGCGCGCATTATGCCCCCGGCTTTGGCACAAAAATGAAGGCCGGCCCCAAGGCCCCCGTTAATAAGGAAGGTTCTATCAAATTCAGCCACGAAGGCTTTGACGAGATGATGCAGGGCTTCGGTTTCAAGCTCTGGATAGACCTGCTCCCGATTATCGACATCGAAGGAACCTTCAACATCCAGTTCGGTTCTTACGATGCAAGTCTTTATGTTTTGAACCCGACTTCCGGCGTCGAATCGGAAATCCCTCTCGAAATCGAACTGGGCGGGACCCCGTTCGCCAAGGCCAACCCGAAGTACGTGGCCATGAACGGCGACCTCTCCATCACCTACCCGATTACTTCTCTCCCGATCATCCGTCCCTACATCGGCGGTGGTCTCACTGTGTTTGCCAACAGCTTTGTGTTGAACCAGGCCTACGTTTCCGCCCTGGTTGACGACCCGGCCATCCAGACATTGATTGCAGATGCCGCCGCCGGAGCAACTCCAGAAGCACAAGCTAAACTCCAGGAAGCCGGTGAAGCTCTCAAGCAGCGCGTTCAGGACAAGGCCGCGAAGGAGAGCATCAACACTAGCATCGGCGGTCATGCCCTCGTCGGTTTCCGCCTGAAACTCCCCATTATCCCCATCGCCGCGTACTGTAACTTCAAGTACTACTTCGGCGGTGAATATCCGAAGGAAATTGATGCCGGACACATGACTCTCGAAGTCGGCGGCGGCCTAGCTATTTAGAATTGAGGTCAAATAAAGGAAAAACAATGACACAGAATACGAGCAGCACGAATATTCTCATTATCGAAGACGAAATTGCAATCGCCGAAGGTCTGGTGGACCTTTGCGAATTGAACGGCTACAGCGTCAAGCACGTGGCCGACGGTGAAAGCGGCCTTAACGAAGCCTTGACAGGGCAGTATGGTCTTGTTCTCCTCGACCTCATGCTCCCGGGCATGGACGGCTTTACTGTCTGCGACAAGATTCGCGAAAAAGACAAGAGCCTCCCGATTATCATCCTCTCTGCAAAGAACGCCGATGAGGATATTATCAACGGTCTCAAGTACGGCGCCGACGACTACGTCCCCAAGCCGTTCTCCGTCCCGATGCTGCTCGCCCGCATCGAGGCTGTGCTGCGTCGCAGCCGCCAGACCATGGAAAACGAAGGCAAGCTCGTTGCTGGCAACCTCCGTGTGAACTTCCGCGAATACACCGGTACCCGCGGTACCGAAGAACTCGCGTTCACCCGCAAGGAAATTGAAATTCTCGAATATCTGTGGAACAACCGCGACCACGCCGTTCCTCGTGCCGAACTCCTCAAGAAGGTCTGGGGCTACGAGAATGCCGAATCCGTGGATACACGCACGGTCGACATCCACATCACCAAACTCCGCAAGAAAATCGAAGACGATCCCTCCCACCCGAAACTGCTTGTCACGTTCCGCGGCGAGGGCTACCAGATGCGCTCTACGCCTGAATGCGAAAAATCCACCTAATATTCGTCGCGATATTTGTTGCCATTGCGATACCGGTCATCGTCTTGTTGGCCCATTCGTATTCGCAATTGCAACAGAATGCGCAATACGCCTACAGGGAACATGCCTTCCTGGTTCTGCAGATGCTGAACCAGCGTTTTGTCGATGACATGACCATCGAGGACCAGCGGTCGTATTCCGAATACCGCTTTATCCGCGCGGTCCCCGTGATTGGCGGCGAAGAGATTACGCTCTCGGAACTCGCGAACTTCCCCCTCCGGAGCCACTTCAAGGGAATCGTCGGGCATTTCCAGATGGACCCTGACGGCACACTCCGCACGCCTATCCTCCCCGATGGTGTCCTTGAGAAAATTCCGATGGCCGACCGCAACAAGCGCGAGGCGGTGCTCTACAAGATCCAGACAATCCTCATGAAGCAGAACTTCAGGATTGGCGAAATCAACAACATCAAACCGCAACCCCGCGACTCCATCGAATCCATCCTCGACCAGATTTACAAGCAAGACCTTGGGCTTTCTGCAAGCAAGAACCAGAAGAAACCATACACGCCCAAAAGGGAAAAGCGTTTTGAACAAACTTCCGAAAAGGAATCGTTTGCGTTCAACGTCGAATCGACCCGGATGGACGCTTACGGCCTCTTGCGCACCAATATCGATACGACCCATGTAATGGAAGTAGAAATCGAGCCGTTCCAGGCAACGTTCGATAACACGTACATCATCTTCTACCGTAACGTCAAGCGCGGCTCCGAGATATTTGTGCAAGGCTTCATCGTGGAACTGCGCACCTACCTCACGAACCTCGTCATGAACGAAATCAAGTTCTCCCCTCAAGAACAGAACCTGGTTATCGAGTTCGTAGGCCAAGACAAACCGCTCGTCTCTTACGGCGACCTCAACAAGTCCTCTACACTGTTATTGAGCACACCTCTGCCCTCGCCGCTCGGCAGCATCTCGCTCAACATGTACGTCACGCAAAAGCAGAGCGCACCGGGTAGCGGAATCCTCCTGTTCCTCGGCATCGCCATGTTGGTCGTGTTGGGCGGCGGTCTCATCTGCATCTACAAACTCACGCAGAGCCAGCTCGCTCTTGCTTCCAAGCGCCAGGACTTTGTCTCTGCAGTCAGTCACGAACTCAAGACTCCGCTCACCGCCATCCGCATGTACGCAGAACTCCTGCAGAATTCCTGGGTGGCCAACGAAGACAAGCGGCAGAAGTACTACAACCAGATTGCAAGCGAAACGGAACGCCTCACGCGCCTCATCCAGAACGTGCTGAACCTCTCCAAGCTGGACGGCAACCGCTGGAACGTGCAGCTCCGCAAGGAACGCCCGAAGGGCGTACTCGACGACTTTGTCGCGACATACAGCAAGAACGTGGAAAAGCAAGGCTTCGAGCTCACTGTTTCTTCTGATACCGACGTCAAGGACATCACGCTGATGATGGACCGCGACGCCATCATGCAGATTCTCATGAACCTGGTGGACAACTCGCTCAAGTTCTCGAAGAACGCGGACTACAAGATGATCAACATCGAGTTGCGCCTCAAGGATA
This sequence comes from uncultured Fibrobacter sp., assembly GCF_947305105.1. Taxonomy (NCBI): domain Bacteria; kingdom Pseudomonadati; phylum Fibrobacterota; class Fibrobacteria; order Fibrobacterales; family Fibrobacteraceae; genus Fibrobacter; species uncultured Fibrobacter sp. Next base: position 37,609 of record NZ_CAMZCS010000015.1, read on the forward strand.
CGGACCTCTACCTCGCCGTGCGCGACTACGGGCCAGGTATCCCGCAGGCCGAAATGACGAAGGTGTTCCAGGAGTTCTACCGCGTCGAAAACGAGATGACGAGGCAGACGAGCGGTACGGGTATCGGCCTTTCCATGGTCAAGAAACTTTGCACGCTCACCAACATGAAAATCGAGCTTGAGAACGCGAATCCCGGCCTGCGCACGAAGATTCACTTCCCGCCTCTGTCCATCTAGGGCATTGCAGTTCCCGTAACAAAAAAGTTTCACTGGCATGGCAATACAAGCCTGCCAAAAAATTTGTATTTTCATTACGGCTTTCAAGTGCATAGCCAGAGGTATTTATGACACAGGAAGATATTCTGCAGAACCCGGAAAAGTATGACCTTTCTATTGAATCCGTTGGCCAAGGGACGCTTCGCTCGCCCATGAGCGGCGTGCCCTTCGTCTCCGATTCAGACCGCGTCGCGCTCACTACCGACACAAAGAAATTGCAGGATTTTTTCAGCAAAGGTATCGAAGTCCCCTCGCTCGAGACGGCCGGCCCGCGCGAAACCATTTTCCACGACCCGGCATGGACACGTGCCGGCATTGTCACCTGCGGCGGCCTTTGCCCGGGTTTGAACAACGTTATCAAGAGCCTCGTTACCGTGCTCTGGTTCGACTACGGTGTGCGCAACATCTTTGGCATCCCTTACGGCTACCGTGGGCTCAATCCCTCTTACGGCTACCCGCCCATCATGCTCAACCCGGACGTGGTTGACGCCATCCAGGACGACGGCGGCACCATCCTCGGCAGCTCCCGCGGTAACCAGGAACCCTCCGTCATGGTCGACACCCTGATGCGCCTGAACATCAATGTGCTGTTCTGCATCGGCGGCGACGGCACGCTCCGCGGCGCGCACGCCATCGCGCAAGAAGTCAAGAAGCGCAAGCAGCCCATCTCGGTCATCGGCATCCCGAAGACCATCGACAACGATTTGAACCTCATCGACCGCACGTTCGGTTTCGAGACCGCCGTGCTCAGCGCGACCAACGTCATCACGAGCGCCCACAACGAGGCGAACGGCGCCTTCAACGGGCTCGGCCTCGTGAAACTCATGGGCCGCGACTCCGGATTTATCGCCGCCTACGCGGCACTTGCCACCACGGTCGTGAACTTCTGCCTCGTCCCCGAAGTCCCCTTCACGCTTGAAGGCGAAAACGGGCTCTTCAAGGCGCTCGAAAACCGCTACGACTGCGGCAAGACGCATGCCGTGCTCGCCGTCGCCGAAGGCGCAGGCCAGCACCTGTTCGACGGCCAAGAAGAACGCCGCGATGCAAGCGGCAACATCCTCAAGAAAGATATTGGTGAATTCCTGACGCTCAAAATCAAGGAACACTTCGAAAAGGTGGGCAAGGAAATCAACATCAAGTACTTTGACCCGAGCTACACCGTGCGCAGTATCCCCGCCAAGGGCACCGACGCCATCTTCTGCTACCAGCTCGCCGAAAATGCGGTACATGCCGCCATGGCAGGCAAGACGGACATGGTCGTCGGCAGCATGAACGGCACGTTCTCGCATGTGCCCATAGAATACGCCGTGAGCGAACGCCGCAAAATAGACCCCAACGGAGCGCTCTGGCACGCCGTACTCGGCGCAACACGTCAAGTAGACTATTTCACAGGCAAACGCCGCAAAAAATAACCCACTTTTCTGATTGTTTTACTAAGTTGTTTTTATGCTGAAAAAAGAAGAAAGAATCCTCATTCGCACGGCACTTATGGAGTACAGGAAAAACCTGTTCAAGACTTTCCACGGACTTGACGAGGAAAAAAAGACCCTCGCTGGAGTCAACCACATCTTGCAGAACTGGAAGGTCTAGCCCGCAAATGAATGCCCGCATCCATCTTCTTTCACTGATTCTCCTTTGCGCAGGAGTCGCCACGGCAAACGAAGACCTCCGTTTTGCTGATTCCTGTTATGCAGCGAGAGCCGAACGCTCTGTCGAAGACAGGGCGGATGCAGAAAATGCGAAGAAGATGATTGCCGCCTACAAGCGCGCCCAGACAGACCCCGCAGTCGCCGAAGCCGCAACGGCGGGCGTCGTGAGGAGCATTTACTATGCCTTCCGGTTTGTCCCCTTCGAAAAGAAGCAGCGGGCTGCACGTCTCGACACGCTCAAGAACGTTTCCGAGGCCGCTTACGCCAAGTACCCGAAGAACAAGGAAATCGCCCACATCTACGCCTCATCGCTTTCGATGTGGGGGGCAGAACGTGGCCCGCTCATCTCCGTCAAGGAAGGCGTCGCCAACAAGGTCCGCGATATCGCGACTGCGGCAAACAACTACCAGATTCTCGGGCGAGCCCACCAGCTTTTGCCCTACATTCCCATCATCCTCTCGTGGCCCGACAAGGCGCTTGCCGAAAAGTACCTGGTGATGGCACTGGAACAAGATCCCAAAGATTTGTACAACTACTTCTTCCTCGCAGAACTGCGCTTTGACCAGAAGCGCTATGCCGATGCGCTCAACATCATCAACCGCGGGCTTGCCAGAGGAATCCGCACCAGCGACTTCCTCGAAGACAAACGCGGACGCTGGAAGCTCAAAGAACTCCAGAAGAAAATCAACGCAAAGCTAGATAAGAAACAGGCGAAAAACTAGTTCTGGCCGGAGCCAATCACAACGGGTATGTCAGAAGGAAGGCTAGCTTCAAGCAAATTGCAACGAGGCTTTAAAACCTCCACCTTCATCTCGGGGGTGGTGTACTGCTTCTTTTGTTGTAAATCCATGTTCTTAAGAGCATTTTCCATATAAAGCCTCACCTATTCATAAATAAAAATAATAAACAAGTGCGCGGCCATGGCGGGTTCTGACCCGCCATCACCGGCACAAATTTCGCTATTTAGCGCTTTTTCCCGACGTACACGCCCTTTGCCTTGGGCTTTGCGTTCAAGCTGCGGCCCTTGAGGTCGTATGTGCGGGTAACGGGCGTGAACTCACCAGTGCGCGTATTGATGCGGCCAATGACGGTCGTCTTCTTTTCGCTACCCGATTCGCCCGAACCGATACTGGCACGGCTCTTGCCTTCGACAACCACGACCTCGATTTCTTCGGGGAGTTCGTTGCTACGATCACGCCATACGGACACATGGCCTGCTGGGGCGGGCCTCGGCTCTCCATTGGGAGTGCTGTACTTCAGGTAGGCGCGCAACGGGCGGATAAAGGCGCCGGAACCCGCCTTGACAAACTGCCCGATTTCGGCACCGTTTGAGGCTGTCGCGGCAAAACCATAGACACTGCCTAGGTCGGTATCGCCCTCTTCCCATTTCTTGTACGCATAGGTTCCGATGAACTGCCAGTCACCCACCTTGGCCACTGCCGGCTCGGTCTTCTTGATGGTATAAAGCGAACGATTAAAGAAAAGCGTTGTATCGGTCATTTTCAACATGTAGGGCGTATTCGCCTTGATGAGGTTCCCCATGTAAGAACTGCAATCCCTATCGGGCTCACCGTCACGGCACCAAACCCGGTTCATCTCAACCTGCAATTTTCCATTTTCTTCAATCATCTGCGAGAATTCAAGGATATCGTCTAAGCCGCCGACGCTCGCGGGATGGAATCCAAACGGGAAAACAATCGTGGAATACTTGCCCGAATCATTCGCCGTTACCGCAAAATTACGGATAAATTCAATATCGGCAACGTCAATGTCTTCTTCGATATTCACAGTATCCTTGCCATCGTACAAGCCATCGATACGGGCAAGCCTGTTTCCATTAAAGGATTGGTAAATTGCGATAGCAGAGGAACCCGATTTTTTCAAGACATCCACCTGCAAATCCGGATATTCGCCATTTCCTTCACCATTCGATTTCAGCTGGAATGCTAGGCTCCGGCCTGTACTGTATACATTTTCAATGTAACTATTGCTATTAGACATTTTTGCGAGTACTTTTGCATCCGTATTCGCGCCGTCGTAAATGAACAAGGAGTCCTCTCCGTCAGCAAAATATGTGTTGCCTCTTACACGGAGCGAATAACCTTCGGGAGCTGTCAACACGAGGACGCCATCGCTATTGTTGCAATAATCCCAGTTCCCGCAATCTGTACGGACTGTCAATTCTCTGATACCTTCCTCTGGAATATCAATCCAGGACGTATCGGTTGCCGGAATCCACGTCGTGAAGTAACCATATATCAAAGGACTGAAATAGGCATCAATTTCAACATTGCCTTCCGGCATTACAAACTTGGCTTCGTTTCCAGAATACCATGTTCCACCTATCGGAGTAATAGTGGAGTATTTGCCATACACATCCCTCCACCATATAGCGAAATTATCGAGCAAATAGCCGTTATTAGGAGTCGCCACAAGCGTAACAGTATCGCCTACCATAGCCGAAAGCGTGTCAGCAACCATGCTACCGAAGCTCGCATCATTTAAGGTTATAGAATATATCCCGCTCGCATTTACAAGACGTATGTTAGCGTATATACCACGACCATTCCCTTCTCCATCCGATTTGAATTTGAATGTAAGAGTACGGCCCGTACTCCGCAATTCGTCTATTTCACCACCAATCGATACCTTTACGAGTTCTCGCTCGGCATCTATTCCATCTCCATCGTAAATAATCAAGGAGTCGCCTTCATCAGAAAGATCAACTTCCCCGTCAGTAATCATCAATTTATAACCTTCGGGAGCCGTCAAGACGAGTACGCCATCGTTATTATTGTAATAGAAATAATCTTCGCGACTGTAATCATTATAGACCTGAACCGATGCCATTCCTTCCGGAATATCCACCCTAAGTGTATCCGCTCTGGGAATAACCGCATCACCATATTCTGCTTCGAAGATATATACTTTGAGAGAAAGATCTTTTTCCGGCATTACAAACTTAAACTGGTTCTCATACCATGCTGAAAAATTGCAGTTTTCAAATTCATACAATGTCGTTTTCAAATCATATGCTTCAACACAAACATTGTATGATTTTATGTCCGTCGTTATATTCAATGTGACCGTATCACCCGGCGCTGCGCTTTCTGGATAACCGTCAATTGTTCCACCCTGAACTTTGGCAAACTCAATCCTATATTTTTTATTGGGATCAATAATCGTTACAAGCAAATTCATTCTCATATAGGAATCACTAGATTCATAATGGAGTGTCAATGTATCTCCAGAACTATTCAAATAGATATCGTTACCTTGGTCCAGCTCCCAAATTTTTGTCGCACCTGTTCCGGAACCATCAAAAACCGCCATTCCAGCACCGTCGCCATAGGTTTTCACATCTCCAGTCAACTGGAACTTGCGCCCTTCGGGTGCCACCAGCACAAGCGTGCCTTTGCATGCATCATAAACACATTCACCATTAACATTAAACGACTCTACATCCGCAGGAATAGTGGCAAATACAGAATCCCGTTGCGGCATCTCGATAAAGAGCCCTTCGTTAGCCGTCGTCACCTTTTCGACAAATTCAACATTGACCCTGACATCTGCATAAGGCATTGTGAAGGAATAGTCGTTACTTGTATACCATGTACCACCAGTTATAGGGAGAGACCACGATTCATCGTTCAAATCCAAATAAGCCTCCGCATAAATACTGCCTATCATGTAACCTTCGTTAGGTGTCGCCGTCAAATTAATCGTATTCCCCGTCGATGCCGATGAAAGGTCACCTCCAGCATAACCATTCCCGCTATAATGCACATCGACATTGTGCGTAACACTTGCATCGACAAGCCTTACAGGTATAGACATGTCATATTCACCTGTCCCGACATAAACAAGAGTCAGGTCCCGCCCAGTCGTTATTCCCGACATCAATTCAGCACCCGAACCAACAGGGTCCGCGAATTCACCATCGTAAGCGTTAAATCCAGAAGTATATTCATGATTCATATTCTCAACTAGGAACCAATAACCTTCCGGAGCCTTCAATATGAGAGGCTTAGCCGCTTCCCACACGCCAACTCCCTGTCCATTCACGTAAAATTCTTCGAATCTAGCCGGGATTGTTGCCCTAATGGTTTCGTACCGGGACACAGCAATGTTTGGCGTTTCTGATTCGCTTGCAAAGTAAGGCTCAATATTAACATCTTCGCCTGGCATCAAGAACGTCACCTCGTTCCCTTCGGAATACCATGTTCCACCTGTCTTAGAAATCTCCCATCCAGTATTTTCGCCCCAAATTCTCACGTGATGGAGATAATACCCAGGATCAGGCGTCACCGAGAAAGAAACAGGCGTGTTCACCTTGGCAGAAACCGTATTGGGAACGATATTGCCATTACTGTAATCCCAGAAAGAGACTGCATAATCTTTGTTCGGGTCGACAACAAGGAATATCAAAGCTAAACCATTGCGCTTTTGAATAGATTCACCCATTTCTTTATAATGGATTGTCAAATCATTGCTAGAAGCAACCCTGCTGCTAATATAAATCCCGTTAGGTGCCTTCAAGAGTGTATCGCTACTATTGTAGATATACAAGGAATCAGCGGAGCCTCGGCCCGAAAAATCTCCCATCACCTGGAGCACTTTTCCTTCTGGCGCAGTTAATGCAAAATAGGCGTCGATTTTTTCATCTGTATAATCGTCAGAAATCGTGAACGTTTTTATTCCATCCGGAATGGTCATATTTTCTGTTCCCGAATGGTTCATACTTAAATAAAAATGCCCATAAGTAAGATTTTCAAAATGCGGGGTAATGGTTACATCTGTTTGCGGCATCACAAACGAGATTTCATTATTGGAGTACCAACTGGCAGTATGCTCTACATTGCTCAAATATTCATCCCAGACATTTTCATCTTGAACAAGGGCCTTGTCAAGAATATAACCCGCATCGGGAGTTGCCGTCAAGGTCACCACTTCGCCAGGCATCGCCGTTGCCGGAGGATTGACAAAACCGCCATGTTCTGCTGTCTCGATATTGATGGCATGGGGACCATTCGGATCCACAACTGTTACGGTCAAGTCAAGACCATCATAAGTCGTGCCGCCACTCGTTTGGAAACTGAGCATGACATTTTCACCTGTGCTCAATTTTTTCGGAACATTCCAAGTGCCATAAGAATCGGCCGTAAACCATGAGCCCACATTGACATTATCTCCGTCATACGCGGATAATAGTCCCGTCCCAGAAGAGTTATTACCGCTCCGGACTTTTATTGTACCCGACAAGCGAAGCTTTTTCCCGCTGGGAGCAGTCAGCAACAGGTATCCATCACAGTTAGGGCTATACTTACCTGTTTCGCCTCCATTGTCATAGACCTTGATGGTATTGATTCCTTCAGGAATTGCCAGCTCGAAAAATCCATTTTTCAACATGTTGATGCTTGGGCCGTCTTCAATGCGAACAAATACAGGCTTAATCTCTACGGCCGAACCGGGCATTTTGAAGGACATTTCACCGGATTCATACCAAGTGGCATTGCTTACTTCTACTTTCAATCCTTCTGCATCAAAGACTTCGACATAGTCAAGCATATAACCATTGTCCGGCGTCGCAGTCAAGGTGACAGAGGTATTTGCAGTAGCAGAACTGACTGACGGCGAAACCGTTCCTCCTGTGCCATTCGTGACGGTTATATTATTAACTTCATTAGGATCTAGAACGGTCACGCGGAACGCATCACGGGAACGAAAACGTCCATCGGCCCTGTAATGCAGAGTCATAACATTTTGTGTGCTGATAAACCTTCCCATGTCACGAACCGGCACTTTTCCCAAAAGATTCGCATCGTCGTTGATTCCATCGTACACATAAAGAGAGTCGTTGCCACTGTTTGAATTATCTTCGCTCATTATCTGAAGAATTTTTCCTTCAGGGGCGTTCAACGCGATATCAATGTCTTCAGTTCCGTCGCCTTTCGGTTCAATCAAGAACGTACTTACCTCATTTGGAATGATTACAGGAAGCATTCCCGATTCCGGCAAATCGTATTCTGATATTTTGAGATACTTGTCAATTTCTTGAAATCTTAATTCTACCGTAGCATCGGTATTTGACATTGTGAAAGTAGCGGTATTACCAGAATACCATTGACCACCGGTAAATCCTTCTAAGAAACGTCCGTAATCATCGTAAACTAAACTGTTGCCAAGTTCATCCACAACATTTATTGATTGCAAAACGTAACCTTCATTAGGGGTCACGGATAAAGAAATCTGCGTACCACCTACAGCCTCCGTATGTGATGCTGAAACACTCCCGTTCGCTACTTCACCAATTACAATGGCATGGGGTACAGTTAGATCGACTAGTGTTACAGTTAAAAACAAGCCTGCATTTGTGTAATCTGGTAATGTTTCAAAATTAATAAGCATACGCTGTCCAGAACTAAGCGTATTAGGGACATCTTCATATCCGTCTAAATAAGAGATCTTTCGCCGGCTTGCTATATTATCGCCATCATAGGCACTCAAAAATCCGTATGTCGTCCTTATATACCCCGTTAAACGGAGTAGATAATTTTGAGGCGCAACTAATACAAGGTTGGTTTCGTTACTAGAAGAGGGGATGCTGTAATTACCTTCCGCTCCACCATCATCATACACCTTGAACGTCGTCACGCCATCGGGGATTACCAGCGTGTCGGTCCCGGTCGCGGACATGTTGATGTAGTAGCCACCATTGCCATCGTCACTCAGTTCTCTTTGTGCGGCCCATGCGTTTGTTACCGTCATTGTGGCAAATGCTAAAAACAGGATTGCACTCCAAATTCCCGGTCTTGTTTTCACTTTTCTACTCCTTAGAAATGTTTTGTAATAAAATTATATCATCAAAGAAATGTTGTCAATAAAAAAATGACAATAGAGCGAAATTCCTATTGCATACAAAAAAAGCCCGGAACTTTATCCGGACTTCTTTGTGAATTTCTTGGCTTTGCCTGGAATGGCAGCTTGCTTACCCGGCCTGCACGGCGGTGAGCGCAATCGTGTAGACGATGTCTTCAACGAGGGCGCCACGGCTGAGGTCGTTCACGGGCTTGGCGAGGCCCTGGAGCATCGGGCCAATGGCGATGGTGCCATGGGCGCTGCGCTGCACGGCCTTGTAGCCGATGTTACCGGCAGAGAGGCTCGGGAACACGAACACGGTCGCCTTGCCGGCGACGGTGCTGCCGGGGGCCTTCAGGGACCCGACACTGGGCACGGTCGCCGCATCGTACTGGAGCGGGCCGTCCACGAGCATCTCGGGGCGGGCTTCCTTCACAATCTTGGTGGCCTCGCGCACGAGGTCGGCATCGGGACCCTTGCCGCTATTCATGGTGCTGTAGCTCAGCATGGCCACGCGACTCGGCAGGCCAAAGGCCTTGGCCGTGTCGTCGCACTGCATGGCGATTCCTGCAAGTTCTTCGGCGGTGGGGTTCAGGTTGATGGCGCAGTCGCCGTAGATGTACGTCTTACCGGGCATACACATGAAGAACACGGAGCTCACGGACTTCACGCCCGGGGCGCACTTGATCACCTGCAGGGCCGGACGGAGCGTGTCGGCAGTGGAGTGGATAGCGCCGGAGACGAGGCCGTCCACTTCGCCCATCTTAAGCATCATGGTACCAAGCATCACGTTGTCGGCGAGGGCAGCGCGGGCCTGGTCTTCGGTCATGCCCTTGGACTTGCGGAGTTCCACGAGGGTCGGTACGTACTTTTCGGCAAGTTCGGCAGAGGGTTCGATGATTTCGATGTCGGCGGGGAGCTGAACGCCCTGTTCCTTGGCAACGGCGAGGATTTCGTCCTTCTTGCCGATGAGGACCGGCACGGCAATCTTGCGGTCGATCACGAGCTTTGCGGCCTGCACGGTACGCGGTTCGGAGCCTTCGGGGAGCACGATGCGCTTCTTGGCCTTGGAGGCCTTGAGGAGGAGGCCGGCGCGGAACATGGCCTGGCTCGTCTTGCGTTCGGCGGGCTCGGCGGCGAGGTCGGCGGCAAGGCACTTCCCGCACTTGAGCAGGCGGCACGGGCAGAACAGGTCGGCGTCTTCGCTGTCGGAATAGATTTTCGCATCCAAGGCGGTCGCGAGGGAGTCGTTGAAGCTCTGGGCGACCACGTCGCTCATGCCGGTGGCGCCTTCCACCACGACGGCGTCCACGGAATCAAAGCCTTGCTGCAAGAAGTCGGCGCAAATCTTTTCCATGAGGGTGGCAGTCTTGCCGGCCTTGATTTCGGCAGCGGCATCGGCGGCGGCCACGAGGGAAAGCGGATTGTAGGAACCCACCACCAGGCCAGCCTGGGCGGCGGCATCCTTGACTTCTTGGACCTTGGCGGCCATGCTAGAAGCGGCCGTCACGACTAGGTAAACTCGATTCATTTTTAACTCCATTTTTGGAAAAATTGTTTTTTATGTCCAAAAAAGTAGCGAAAAATGGGCAAAAAAGTGTGAAGATATTCACCGAAAAGTGCCCTTTTCCCGACCCCTCCAGGAAGTCCACCCCGTTTCCCTGTTTGTTTTCGCAAAAACGGGTTCTCCCTTGAGGTTTTCTCAACAAGTTTTACCTTAGGCTACTTTTTGTTTGCTTGACTTCGCTATTTCTTGAATATATATTTAATATGTAATTGTATTTGGGTTAATCATTTATCAACGTAATTAGTCGCCCCACTGGTTGGGATTCTAGGAGCGCAATAATGAAGAATAAACTTCTATTCGGTATTGCCCTATGCTTAGGGCTGTGTTCCATGGCCTCCGCGCAATTTGGAGGTCCTGGAGGGCGAAACAACGGGCAGACCACCGAAGAACCGGCGGCCGATCGGGGCGGTGCAGGCACTGAAGCCGACGACCCAGCTGAAACCACCACGCCTACGCGTCCTGGTGGCAACACGGGCCGTCAGACCTCCAATACCGTTACCATCCGTTTCATGACCCCGTGGACGAACTCCTCGGCCATCATGCACGCAGGCAACGCCACCGACTCGATGAAACTCGTCAAGAACTATTGCGGTTGGTTCGAGTCCAAGGTCCCCGCCCCCGGCGAGGGCCAGAGCGCACAGATTTACTTCACCCAGACCCTGGGCGGAACACCCTACGGCGCGGGCGGTCTCAACAACACCGACCCCATCTCGCTCGATAGTATCCTCGCTACCGGTGCAACGACCGTCTGGATTAAGCCGGTCCCGTTCCCGAATGGTACCCCCACCCTCTACAGCGACTTCCCCACTGGCTCCCTGGGTGTTTGCACCAAGAAGCTCCCCGTCATGGTGTTCGACTGGTATCACGGTGAAAATGGCGATGGAGGCGTCAGGACATCAACAAGAACTAATAGAGACTCCACAGTCACAACAACAACAACGTATGGCAATGGCGCCAAGGACCAGGACCCAACCCTCGGCCCCCTCTACGCCACTAGCAATGACTTTGGTTCCGGTGGCTGCGGTCGCCGTACCGCCGGCATGGTCGAACCCGTTCTCGGCCCGAACGGAGTCCCCGTCCGTGCTGCCGTGTTCCCCGAAAGCTGCCAGCTGACCGAACATATCAACAACTGGTTCCTGCCGCAGGTGGTGGCGCACGATGCTGCGGGCAAGGAGTACACGAACGCGACTTGCCGCGAAATCGAACTCGAAATGGACGAAAACGGCATGTGGCTCGGACAGAGAGACAAGAACAGCCCCGCAGGCGGACTCTTCCTGCTCGACGACTTCCAGTTCCTAGACCCAGCTGAAACAGTCAAAAACCCCTTCTACGACAACCTGAGCGGACAAGGCGCCAGGGGCGGCAAGCATAATTTCGGCTTCACCATGAAAATCCAGGCCCAGTTCGAATATGTTCCCGGTCAGTACTTCTCGTTCTTCGGCGATGACGACGTGTGGGTGTTCATCAACAACCGCCTCGTCGTGGATATCGGTGGTCAGCACGCACAAGAAGAAGGTGCAGTCGACCTTGACACCCTAGGCCTCACTCCCGGTGTGACCTACCCGTTCCACATTTTCTATGCTGAACGCCACATTTACGAATCCAACTTCAAGATGCTCACCTCCATCGACCTCCAGACGGAAGCGAGCCTGCTCCTGAACGACCTCTCTACAGACGAACGTAACCTCCAGTACGACATTTGGCAGATTGTCCGCGAACAGCAGCTCTCCTGCGACTTCTCGAACACCATGCAGACCAAGGATACCACGAGAGCGCCGTCTAACTTCAACCTGACCGGTGGTAACCTCCCGGCCAATGGCGTGTACCTTGACTCCGCAGGCACCTGGTACGGCGGCATCATCATCAACAAGGATATGTCTGGCTTCAAGGTGAATGTCGACGCCATCAAGGAAGCTCGTGCCCTTGCTCCGGGCCAGTACTGTGTTCGCTTTACCCTCCAGGCCGACCCGACCCAGGGTGACGAAGTCTGGTTCGAAGTGGATGCCTACGCACTCCCGACCGTGGTATTCGCCGACGAAAAGTGGAAAATCCTCGGCAGCAACCTGAACAGCCAGGTGACCCCGATTGGCGAATGGGCTTTCCAGAAGTATCAAGTCAACGTCCAGTACGAAGAAGAATGGGCAGCAGAATACAACGACGAAATTCTCTACATCAACGCAACAGATGAGCTGATCAGTGTCGTTGACGAAGCTGGTAACCCGATTTCCTTCATCACGCTCACAGCAGGCAAGGGAACCTTCTATATCATCGGTAAGGGCGAAGTCGTGAACGCCACCTTGATGGTCAGGGGCGCCGCCTCTGCCAATACCGCCGCCTGGACAAACATCAACCTCAAGCTCCCGCCCGTACCGCTTGTTGACTACGCCATCATGTACGACCGCGACGGTGATGGACGTGCCGATAGCCTTTATGTCAAGTACACGAAGGAACTCATGGGCAAGAGCAAGATTGACTCGCTGCAGTTCACCTTCGGCGACCAGTTCCCGGTACGCACCACGTATAACCGTGCCGGAGACTCGGCCCTCGTTCTCGTCGCCGACAACGGCGGATTCGGAAGCGCCGTGTTCACAGGCACCAACGACACGCTTTACCATGGCATAATCGAGACCTGGTTCACCTTCTCCGATAACGGCGGCAAATCGGTATTCCCGGTTACCGGCGACATCATCGACCGTGTGAACCCGATTATCACCTCTGCCGAAGTTGAAATCACGGACCACAACACGAACCTGGTCATTACCTTCAGCGAAGGCATCGCCGACAGCAGCAAGGGCTACTACCTGGATATGTTCTATTACAAGTGCTGGCGTGCTGGCTCGTTGAAGGACCCCATCAGTCCGATGTCTGTGAGAGCCGTGAAGCCGAATATTTGGAAACTGCCATTCAACGGCGGCTTGAACGATGTCGTCCCGGCTGTGGGTGACTCCATCCGCCTTGTTCCTGGCAATGCTCCCTTGTACATCACTGGCACCAACGTAGCTTACGACTTGTCCGGAACTACGCCGCACTTGCTCAACCCCTGGGTCCGCATCACCGGCGACCAGGAAGTCCAAGTGACTAGCGCTCCGGTCGCATCGGTCAGCGCCGATAACGAATTGACCCGTGCAATCGTCACGAACAAAGAAGCAACGGTGCCCCAGCTGATTACGGATCTGACCAAGGACGTGAAGGAAATTGTCAACGAATACGGCGTGCAGGGCCACCTCATCGGCTTTGACATGGCGCAGCTCGCCCAGAACGAGAACGCGGCCGTCGTTGCCGATATCGACAAGGGCAAGCTCACGGTTGACATCCTCCGTCAGATTGAAAACAAGGAAATTTCCCTCAAGAAGGCAAAGAAGACTTACGGTTTGAGCGATGCTACCGTGAATGCCATCAAGGAAGGTACGCTCAACTCGAACAACTTTGCTGGAGTCAAGAACGGCACCGTGAAGGTGATGAGCAAGGACAATATCACGCTCCACTACGAGACGACCTACTTTACGAGTCTCGGCCACTATGTGAACGGCGAATCCGGCACAATCGCCTGCGCCGACACAATCTATAACGGTGACTGCTTGAACAACGGCGGCAACCTGTTCCTCGCCTGGAACATGAGAGCAACCGACAACCGCCTTGTCGCAACTGGCGTGTACATCGCCCGTCTGCAAATCAAGGTGAAGGCCGGCAAGAAGGTCATCTCCGAGATGACGCGTGACATGCTCTGGGGCGTACGCCGCGGCAAGGTCAATGCGCTCGACCTGGACATCAAGTAAGTTTCTCTACACGACAAATAACGCCTCGCTTTGCGGGGCGTTTCTTTTTTATACAAAGAAGGCCGGACAATGTCCGGCCTTCCACATAAACTAACAGAATCGTTACACGAAGTTGTACAAGTCCGTGATGTCTTCGTTGTTCTTGTCGTACATCCAGAACTGGTTCACGTGGGCGCTTTCGTCTTCCACGAGAGAAATCTTCATGTTGTGCTTGTATTCCAGGTAGTTGAACATGCGGTTGAGGTCGCGGCAGAGCACGTCCACCACGGCAGGGCTCACCACGAGGGTCACCTCGCGCAGCTTGCCCTTCGCCTTCGCACGCGCCATCCAGCGGTCGATCATGCCGAGCGTGGATTCCAGCGTAGCGATACGTCCACCGCCGTTGCACACCGGGCAGCGTTCCGTCTTCTCGGTCATCAGGTTCACGCGGACGCGCTTGCGAGTGACTTCCATGAGGCCGAACTGGCTGATGGGGGCCGGGCTGATAGGCGCCTTGTCGCGGCGGATAGCTTTGCGGAATTCCTGGTACACGGCCTCGCGGTCGGCATCGGTCTCCATGTCGATGAAGTCGATGATGATGAGGCCGCCCACATCGCGCAAGCGGAGCTGCTTTGCGATTTCGTGGCAAGCGTCGATGTTTGTTTCGAGGATGATCTTGCTCTGGTCCTTGCCGTGAACCTTCGGTCCGGTGTTCACGTCGATAGACACGAGCGCCTCGGTCTGCTCGATCACGAGGTTACCACCGCGCGGCAGCGGGACCTGGCGTTGCAGGGAGCGCGCATAGTCGTTCTCGATCTTGAAGTATTCGAACAGGCTTTCGCTGCTGCTCCAGAGTTTCACCTTGTCGAGCTTGTCCGGCGAGAGCACCTTGAGGTATTCGCGGAGGGCAAAATATTCGTCGCGGTTGTCGATATACACGTAGTCGGTATTATCGCTGAAGTATTCGCGGACGGTCTGTTCAATAGAATCGGATTCTTCGTAGATGCAGGTTTCGGCAGGCTGGTTTTCGAAGTTGTACTTCGTCTGTTCCCACTTGCTTTCGAGTTCGCGCATCTGCTTGTTGATTTCGAATTCGGACTCGTTCAAACCGTTGGTACGCACGATATAGCCCACGTCGCGGCCCTTGAGGCGGCGGACCACCTTCTTGAACTCGCGGCGCTTTGCCGGATCGCGTTCGCGCTTCGAAACGCCGATAAAGTTGGTGCCAGGCATGCAAACGAGGAAACGGCCTGCAAAGCTCAGGTGCGTCGTCAGACGGGCACCCTTGGTGCTGATCGGTTCCTTGACAACCTGGACCATGATTTCCTGGCCTTCCTTGAGCAGTTCGTCGATGGAAATTTCCTTGGACGGTCCCCCCTCGTCGTCGTCGTCGCCGTACTCGCGGCGGAGGAGCTCGTTTCTGTCCATCGCATCGTCCTGGTGCAGGAAGCCGGCCTTTTCAAGGCCGATGTCGATGAAGGCGGCCTTGAGTGCGGGGAGCACCTTCTGGACAACGCCCTTATATATATTGCCCAGAACTCGGTTAGACGAAACACCTTCAACAACTAGTTCAACGAGTTCGCCGTCTTCCATTATGGCGATACGCTTCTCGTAAGGTGTTTTGCTAATCAAGATTCCGCGCTTACACTTATTTGCCATTAAAACTCCTAAAGGGTAAAGCAAAACTTGATAGATATCCCCAAGACAGGCCCAAAAGTATGGACCTCGTCCGAGCCTCCGGTGTTTCTTGACGGAAAGTACCGCCCGCCCGCATCGCAAGACCTGGGGACTTTAAATATAATAAGTGGTTGGTGGTTGGTGGTTAGTTGTTAGGAGGAAATAGGGGTAATCAACCTAGATGAGGCTCGAGGCTCCAGGCTCGGGGCTCGAGGTGCGAGGTTCCAGGCCCAAGGCGGGGCGCGGGGTGCGTGCCGTGAATTGTGAGATATAAAGTTCCAGGCGCGAGGGCAGAGTTCGTGCCCCCGAGGGTGGGGTTACGTTACTTTGTTATAAAAAAACCTTCCGGGTCAACCGGGGTGCCGTCGATGCGCACCTCGTAATGCAGTCCGATGCTGGACTCGCGGCCGCTCTCGGCAATGAGTGCAATCGGGTCGCCACGGGAAACCTTCTGGCCCGACTTGACCAGCGCGGAACCTAGGTGGGCGTAGAACGTGCGCACGCGCTTCGTGTGCTCAATTTTCATCGTGAGCCCGAACCCGCGATGCGAGCGAATTTCGACGACGGTTCCCCCTCCCGGGGCAAAGACGGTGTCACCCTCTGCCGCAACAAAGTCAATGCCTCGGTGCGGCAGGTTCTGCTGCGTAAACTGGTCAAAAATCATCTCGAAGCGGTTCTTGACTGTCGGGGAATTCTTGATGGGGTGCAACACTGGGATGCTTGCTGCCAAAGCGGAATCGGCCTCCAGGAGCTTGACCGCCTTGCGCATGGAGCGCTCAATCTGGAGGACTCCCTTGCGGTCTTTCGCCATCGGGGCCATCTCGTCGTCGGCACCGGCGTTCTCCAGCGAAAAGCCCATACCGCTCAGCACCACCGTGCTGTCGCGCAAAATGCGGGCCTCTTCGGCCTTGAGGATAGACTCGTCCACCTTCTCGCGGATTTGCTTAATCTGCTTCTTTATAAAAGAATTCTGCTTGTAAACATCAACAACGTTCCCGTCGGAAATGCGTTCGGCAATCTCCGCCGGGGAAAACAGGATAAAGCCGAGCAAGGCAATAATGCAGGCAACAACGCCCACGACCAACTTCCACACTGGGAACCTGTAGTTCCTGGTGCCCGACGTGTTCTTGGAAAAAACGTGTACTTCTATTTTCTTCACGGCTTACCGGATACCCTTCAGTTCTCTGAGTTTTCTCAGGCGTTCCTCGATGGAACCCACCAATTCCACGATAGCCGGATCGCTCTTCATGACCGACACGAGGTCGCCCAGCACGGCGTGGTACACCTTTTCGCCCAGATTGCGGTAGTCGGCAGCCAGCTTAGCCTCTTCACCTGTAACATCGACGCGATTGCGCACCATGTCGGCATAAGACTTGGCTTTATTTTTCAGCATATTTAGAGGGATTTTGTGCATGGTTTTTTCCTCACCGCTCTCTAAAATAGTAGATTTTTGGACATAAAACAATGGAGATTCCCTATGAGTCGTAGTGAACGCAGGCGTGCAAAGCAAAATGCCAAGAATTTTGTCCCCAAGAAGTCCAACGCTCTTGATAAGCGCGTCATTGTCCTTCTAGCGGTTATCGCAGTAGTGTTTTTCGTAGGAACAATGCTTATACAAAGAGGTGCATAATCCATGAAGTTTTCTATTGACAAAACCGTTCTTCAGAATGTTCTGAAATCGGCCATTACCGCCGTGCCGAACAAGTCCACCATTCAGGTGCTCAACAACTTCTCCCTGCGCCTCGAAGGCAATTTCCTCGAAGTCAGCGCAACCGACCTCGACCTCGGTATCAGGGTCAAGGTCGAAGTCCAGGGCGAACGAGATGGCGCGGTCGTCATTAACGCACGCAAGTTCTCCGACCTTATCAACAACTTGGTGGACCCGAGCATCACGACCATCAGTCTCGACGTGCAGGACTACCTCGCCAAGATCCAGTGGAGCGAGAAGGGTAAGGCCTCCATCACCGGTTTTGACGCAAGCGACTTCCCGCCGTTCCCCGAAATTGAAAACGGCGAGACCTTGAACTTCGCGGCTAGCGAACTCGCATTCCTCGCCGAGAAAACCTTGTTCGCAACTTCCACCGACTCCACGCGCCTCAACTTGAACGGCGTCTATCTGGAAGCCAAGGACGGAAAGATTTCCATGGTAGCGACCGACGGTCACCGCCTGGGCCGCGCCAGCATCGACCAAGAAGGCGCCAACCTCGAGAACGGCGTCATCATCCCGAAGAAGGTGCTGCAGCACATCCTCCATGTCGCCAAGAGCGATTCGAACATCGAAGTCCGCACCTCCGCGACGCACATCCTCTTCAACACGGATTCTACGCAGGTTATCTCCAAGCTGTACGAAGGTCCGTATCCGAACTACCGCGCCGTGATTCCGCAGAACTTCGAACGCACCATGCAGGCCAACACTCAGGACTTGCAGAACAAGATCCGCAGCGTCATTTCCATGGCGAACGTGCGTACGCGCCAGATTCGCCTGCAGATGGACGGCAACAACCTCGAACTCAGCGCAACCGACCCGGATGTCGGTGGCGATTCCCGCGAAGCACTCGCCGTGACACACAACGGTGAAGGCAGCTTCTGCATCGGGTTCAACGGCCAGTACCTGTCCGAAATCCTCGGTTTAAGCAAGAGCGAAGAAATCGTGATGAAGATGAACGCCCCCATCGGCGCCTGTGTCATCGAGCCTGTCGGCGAGAACATGGGATTCAGCTTCCTCCTGATGCCGCTGCGCCTCGTCGAGGACTAACAAGGATAAAGAATAAACTAATCGGGCTTCGCGAAAGCGAGCCCGTTTTGTTTGAGACGCGAGCAATGAGCAGTGAGCGATGAGTCTTTGAGAGACTAGAGAATAGAGGCTAGTGAAAAGAATCACGCACTTCGTGCGTTAGTAACAGACGGCGAAGCCGTGATATTTCTCCCTAGATCCTAACCCCTAATCACTTCCTACTGTCTACTTCCTACTGCCTACTTCCAACTTCCTACTATTCATGTCATCAGCAATTCGTAAACGTATCAGCAAAAAAATCACCAAGGCGCTTCACGATTTCAAATTAATCGAGGACGGTGACAAGGTGCTCGTCGCAGTGAGCGGCGGCAAGGATTCGAGCGTGCTGCTGATGGAACTGGCAAGCCGCATGGGCAAGTTTTTGCCGAACTGCGAAATAGGCGCCATCCATATCCAGAGCGACTTTGCCGACAAGGCCCCGCGTGAATTCTTGCAACGCATGGCAGAGCAATACCCGCAAATTCCCTTCTATTTCAAGGACGTGGCCGTAGAAGGACGTCTCAAGGAAGGCCGCAAGCTCAACTGCTACTGGTGCAGCACGCAACGCCGCACCGAACTCATCAAGTTCGCCCGCGAAAACGGTTACAACAAAATTGCGCTCGGCCACCACATGGACGACATCGTGGAAACGCTTTTGATGAACATGCTCTACAAGGGCGAGTTCAGTGGCATGCCGCCGATGGTGCCCTACGAAAAATATCCGTGCAGTATCATCCGCCCGCTGTGCTACTGCGAAGAAAGTGAAATCATTGAATACGCCGAAGATGCCGACATCCGCAAGTTCACCTGCACCTGCGAGTTCTCGAAGGCATCCCACCGCAAGAGCATCCGCGAAGAAATCAAGAGCCTCACCAAAGGCAACTCCACGCTGAAAGCTAACTTGTTCGAAAGCATGCGGAACATCCGCATGGATTATTTGCTTTAAAAAAATTTAGAAGGTGCGAAGGCTATATTGACTTCACCTTGATGTTGCTCTGTTCGCGAATGCAGCGCACGGAGCGGAGTTCGCCCCTGCCCGCAGCGTCCATCACTGCGGTGTTTCTGCTGAACTCCAGCATCAGGAATTCAGCGCGTTCCAGCGGTGCGCTGGAGGCTGTCCAAAAGTGTGCGTAACCGCCGATACCGTCGAAATCTCCGCCCGCCTTGCGGAAACCCGCAGGCAACGCCTTGAACCCGAACGCATCGGAACCGTTCTTTTTCTTGTACCAGCCACGCTTTGACTTGAGCGCCTCGCCGGCGACATCGGCGCCGCCCACGTTCGCGATGAGTCGCCCGAAATCCGCGCTGTTGGGCAAGCGCCAGCCCTCGGGGCAAAAACTCCGCGCCATTTCCCAAGTGTAGAGGCGCCCGAACTTGGAACAGTTGCGCTTGTCGCCTTCCGGGCACACGCTCCCGTCGATATCGTAATTTAAGTTTTCGGCCATCCAGACATCCGAGCCGATTTGCACGATGTCGTAGCTCTGCTCGTCGCGCGGGTCAGTGAACGATTCGGAACAGGCAATAAACATTGCCGACGCGAAAAAAAGCAGAAATGTGCGATAACACCGAAACTCCATCCTTGACCTCTTATAAATAAAAATAATAAATAATAAGGGGGCTTGTCAAGTAAATTTTTTAAACCCAAAAATGGGATTTTAAACGCTAAAACAAAGTTAAAAACCTATTTTAGGGTTGTTTTGTAAATAGAAAAAATCTATATTGAAGAAAGATAATCAGGAGGCCGATATGTACAGGGCGACACCGCTTACAGAAAAAACAGCTCTCAAGGAGCTTGGCGAACGCATCCGTGCGCACCGTATCGCCCTGAATCTTTCGCGTGAAGCCCTCGCCGAAAAGGCGGGAATCGGCAAAAATACGCTTGTCCGGCTCGAAATGGGCCAAAGCGTGAGCCTCTCGCACCTGGTCAAGGTCCTGCTCCAGTTCGGCTTCGCCGAAGCACTCGTCGACATTGTTCCCGATTACAGCCGTAGCCCCATGATGCTCCTCCGCGAATCGCAGAAGCTGCCCCAGCGTCAACGCGCCGGCCGCAAAAAGAAGGATGTTGACACCGCCCCCTGGGTATGGAAGGAGGATGAATGATTCCCGTCGAGGTCAAGCTCTGGGGAACGACTATCGGTGCCCTCTCCCAGGAGGACGGCGACGATTTCGCCTTTTTCGAGTACAATCCCGACTTTGTCCGCAGCGGCATAGAACCCGCGCCGGTCACCATGCCCGTGCGCGCCGGCACCATCTACCGCTTCCCGGACCTTTCTCCCGCCACATTCCACAAGTTGCCAGGGCTTTTCGCCGATTCCATCCCGGACAAGTTCGGCAACAAGATTATCGACCAGTGGCTCATCCAGAACGGCAGGGAACCCAAAAGCTTCACGGCCCTTGAACGGCTCTGCTGCACCGGCTCGCGCGGCATGGGCGCACTCGAGTTTTTCCCCGCCACCGGCCCCGACCCCGTCAAGAGCGAACCCCTCGAAATCGAGAGGCTCCGCGCCCTCGCGGCAAACATCCTGGACCAGCGCAAAAAAGTGAAAGTCAAACTCCGCGAAAAAGACGCGTTCGAACAAATTGTCCGGGTCGGTTCGTCGGCCGGGGGCGCCCGCGCCAAAGTGCTCATCGCCTACAACGAAGCGACAAAAAGCGTGCTCTCCGGGCAAGTCCGCGCCCCCGAAGGCTACGGCTACTGGCTCCTGAAATTCGACGACATCGAGAACAACCGCGACAAGGAAAACGCCGACCCCGCCGGGTTCGGGGCGCTCGAATACACCTACAGCCAAATCGCGAAGGAAGCCGGAATCCAGATGACGGAATGCCGCCTGCTGGAAGACGGCGAGCACAGGCACTTTATGACGCGCCGCTTTGACCGCACCGAAAACGGCGGCAAACTGCACTACCAGTCGCTTGCGGCCATCGCGCATTACGACTTCAACATTGCAGGGGCGTACAGCTACGAGCAGGCCTTCACCGTTGCAAGGCAAATCGGGCTTGCCACTGCCGACATCGAGCAGATGTACCGCAGGGCCGTATTCAACATTTGCGCGAGGAACCAGGACGACCATACGAAAAACATCGGCTTTTTGATGGACAAGCGTGGCAACTGGACGCTCGCGCCCGCTTTTGACGTCACCTACGCCTACAACCCCGCCGGCCGCTGGACCGGAACACACCAAATGACCTTCAACGGCAAGCGCGAAAAGTTCGCCCTCGACGACTTCAAGGCGGTGGCAAAAAGTGCCGGCCTCGTGCAAGGGCGCTACAAGCGCATCCTCGAACAAGTGCAAGATTCCCTCGCCAGCTTCAAGAAGCGCGCCAAGGCGAATGATGTCCCCAAGAAACTCGTGCAGGAAGTTGAGAAGAATCTGGTGAAGGTTTAGTCTTTTTTTGATATTCGTCCGAAAAAGTGTCAAATTTGGTGGGATATTCGTCCGAAAAAATGTCATTTTGGGCAGTTTATTCGTCCAAAAAAATGTAGTGGGATTGAAAAAATCCCCAAGCGCGAGGCCTGGGGAGTGAGCGGCAAGAGGTCGTTACCTCATTTGCCCTTAGGCGGAAGGTTGGTCCGTCCACCACCGGACTTGTTGCCCGTGGTGGAGGGGAGACCTCCTGGACCCTTCGTGCGGATCTGCATCATCGAATTACCTCCTTTATGCAGCTAAAGGTGAATCAATTTCAGGAATGGAGTTGTTTTGAATCCATCCTGTTTGGATAAGGTGTTGTCGCAAATAACGGAAATAGTCTCTCCGAAAATTGGCGAATGTCCTTGGATCACTCGGTGTGCTCGGAACCACGATAGTCTTTTTTGCTCCTTTCGCTATATGGCGAATGATGACGTGTTTACCGTGTCTAACGATTTCCCATCGACCAGAACGTAGGATGTTCTGAACGAAATCGCGAATATTTTTGTCGCTGGATATGTATGGCATATTTTCTCTCCTTGTTGAAGGCAATGCTTAGAATATATCTTTTATATACGAATTCTATGTTCGTACGAATTGTATGTTCGTATTATGCCATTTCAATGAAAAAACACTTTTATTCGTGAAAAATTTTGGTTATATTTAAAACCAAGGAAAAAGGAATCTACTATGGCCGAAACCGACATCTTACAAAAACTCAATCAGGCTTTTACTGCCCTCTCTCAAGAACGAAAGAGCATCGTTGTGCCTCTTGCGGAGATGATTCAAAAAGTGGGGCTAGACAAAAAACAATCCTCAAAATACGAGCAGATTCTCAAATCCTCAGGAAACTTTAAATTGGATTACAAGAAAGAGGGCATTCTTGTGAACCGCAAAATTTTTAAACCTATGGAGAAAACCATGACCACCCCCCAAAATACGACAAACAACAATGTGAAACTCCATGACAGAATCAAGGCGTTGCGAGACGCACTTTCTGGAGGTCTTTACGAAAAAGATGAAGCAGTCCGCCTTGCTTTACTTACTGCAATTGCCGGCGAAAGCATCTTTTTCCTAGGTAATCCCGGCGGAGCAAAGAGTATGATCGCCAGAAGAATCGTGAAGGCTTTCAAGGCAGATGGCGACGACAAGATCAAATACTTTGAAACGCTTCTCAATGCATACACGACTCCGGACGAGATCTTTGGAAACGTGTCTCTTAAAGGGTTAAATGGCGATTTACCGGAGTACCCAAATAAAGAAGTATATCGTCGTCTTACTGAAAACATGCTTCCAAAAGCAGATATTGCTTTTTTAGACGAAATTTGGAAGGCTAATTCAACTATTCTTAACTCCTTGCTCACAATTGTGAACGAACGCAAGTTCCATAATGGAAATGAGATTGAGGATGTTCCACTGAAAGCCCTCTTTACGGCTTCTAATGAACTTCCTGCCAAAGGCCAGGGCTTGGAAGCGTTGTATGACCGACTGATTCTCAGATTGATTGTATCGTTTATTGATGACGAGGACAACTTCTTTGACATGGTCGATAGTCCGTCCTCGCTTGAATTTGAACTTCCGGAAGAAGTGAAAAAACTTCAGATTTCCAATGCCGAATTGAAGGAATGGAAAAAGATAATTGATGAAATATCACTTTCTGATGCAGCGAAGTCCGTTATTTCTGCGATTCGTAAGGAACTCGCGTCCCGCAATGACGCTATGAGTGAAGAAGACAAAGAAAGTGGAGAACTTTTTGAAGTCGGTGACCGTCGTTGGAAAAAGATCGTTCATATTTTGAAGACGTCTGCGTTCCTTAATGATCGTACCGAAATAGACTTGATGGATTGCCAGCTTATCGAGTACTGTATTTGGAGTACGAAAAAACAGCAGAAGGTCGCTCGCGAAATTGTAGAGAAATGCATCCAGCAGAATGGTTTGGATTGCGATACCGCAATAGATGAAATTAAAGAGCAAATTGAAAAATTTGATTCCGTAATTACAAAAAGATTTTTTATTGAGGCCGAAGAAAAGCCCATGAAATACGTTATGAATGATGGGTTACAAGCGTATAAAATCAAAAATCCTCAAAACATATACTTTGCCGACCATAATGTTAAACCTTTTTATGTATGTAATGATTTTACTTGGAAAGGGTGTAATGACAGACAGGGAATGTTGTATGATTCCAACAAGAATCCTCTTGGGAGTAGTGCGAACTTTTCTTTTTCATCCTTTAAGATTGAACAAGATACCGTATCATGGACTGATTTTTGGCGCAATTGGAATGGATATAGTGATTCTTCCTATTCTATGAAAATCGAAACTACAACAGGAGGTTTCCAAAAGGATCCATATTTGTTTGCTCCAGACAAGGAAAATAATCTTCACGCTATTCAAAATGAAGTTGACCAGTCTAATTACCAGCCCATTACAGACCTCATTTTTTCTGAAATTAAAAAGCTTGATAATTTCGCAAAGGAACAGACTGCACCATACAGGGCTAACCTTTTTGCAGACCAGCATTATTGCGATGTCATCATGAACACCGTGACTGAAGCAAAAAGAGACCTTCAAAATGCTCAAGTTGATTTGGACAAGAAGCGTTCCCGTTATCAAGATTAAGGCAAATTATGCAAACCCCTCAAGATGCAATAACAGCGTTGCGTCAGAAATTTCCTGACGGCATGCCAGATGTTCATTCTCTTTCGGATGAACAAAAGGCATGGTTGCATATGAAAATCCAATCTATTGCAGAAGAGATTGTCCCCTCTCAAGTGATAAGTCAACTTGAAAAAATCGGAAATCGCTTAATACACGCGACGGAAGATCTCCCTGACGATGAAATGCAGAGGATTGTATCATTTGTGTTTGCTAATATGGATGAAATCGAAACTATGTCAAAGAAGGGATAAATATGGCAAATAAAGGTTTTCGTTTAAATTGTCGTAAAGCTCTTGAGGCTCTTGATGCTATACGAGAAAAATTCCCGTCAGGGATTTCTGATGTTGCCAAAATTTCAGAGGAGTCTCGTGCATGGGTTCAGATGAAAATCCAACACTTTCGCGAATGCATAAAAGAAGAAGGTTTATCCTTATCTAAATATTCTTGGTGGAATTTGATGAGATTGTCAAGAAATAAAACAGCACATCAAAAGGAAGACTTTTCTGACAATGAATTTTTGGGCTTGTGTGACACTCTTTTCCCGAATATCCCCAAAATATTAAGTGATTTAAGAAAAAAAATAGGTCTCCATCGTCATCAATCCAAGAAAAAACGCAAATTTGAAAATTTTGCTTCAAGTAGCGCTTTTGGTACAGAAGCGGACAGGAAACAACTTATTGATGCAATGGAGGATATGGCATCACCTGTTGAGCCCACCGATATTAAGATTGAATTTCCCCAGAATGATTATGCTAAGCTTGCTGAAAAATCTTTTTCGGACATCCTTGACCACGACGACATAAAGGATTACATCCGGTCGCATGAAGGCGTATCTGAAAATATCCAGACCGATATTCTTGAATGGCTACAACAAACAAAGGAATCCCTTGATAAGGAAGATCCATTCCTATATGAATCTATTTTTATAGAGCAACAAAAGAAATTGTCTGCTATAGATGTCGCTATAGATTTAACGAATGAGAATTCAAAAATCCAATACCACTATAGACGATTGCCTTCTGTAAGCGAATCGAAACGGGGGGCAATCGCCCCAAGCAATCTTAATTTCAATTTCTATAAGAACCAATTTGCAGAACAGAAAAAAGAGCCAAAAAAGGATGACAAAGATAAAGAGCCCGCCCAATGGAAATCTCTGGAGCAACTAGAAGTTCTTCGCAGGAATTTCATCGGTGACATGGAAAAAAGCTTTATTGACCGCAAAAATAAATGGGAACAAGAACGTATTGACGAGATGCGAAAGGCTTTTCTAGAAGAACTGTATAAAAAAATACAGAACTTCAAGCGTCTTGAAAAACTTCTTTCTCCGTTCATCAAGAATTTTGGACGACTCTGGAATTTGTCCGAAGGAATATTTGAAACGAGTGGTTTTGAAATCCTAGGACAATTTGCTAAACTCCTTGAACAAGATCAATCATTGCAAGAACTTGCAGAAATCCTAGGTAAGCAAAATCGTGTGCAATCCATTTTTGAAAAGGAACTTCGAGATAAGGTTGTCATAAAAACGGAATGGCACCCCCAAAATGCCTATCGTGGAGAGATTAAAGGCATTTGTTTTTCGAATGACATTTCCTCGGTATTGCCGAGTGAATTGGCGTTGATGAAAAACTCGGCTACAAAGAAACTTTTCCAGTTGCGGTTCGCCCAAAAGCAGCTGTTGTCTTTCAAATACCAAAGAAATGTTGAAAGGACAAGAAAAGAATCTACGCAAGAAGAGGTTTCCATTGAAAAGAAGGAACCCAAAGGTCCTATTATTATCTGTGTAGACACAAGTGGTTCTATGCATGGAACACCGGAAAACATTGCAAAAACCGTGACATTCGCCTTATCCAAAATCGCACTCGAAGAAGAACGAAAATGCTACCTGATTTCATTCTCTACAGGAATAGAAACTCTAGATATGAGCGATTTCAAAAAAGGCGATAGTTTGCAGAAACTCGTTCGTTTTCTACAGATGTCTTTTAATGGTGGCACAGATGCGAGCCCGGCATTGCAGCATGCAATAAAAATGCTTCAATCCAACGATTATAAGCATGCAGATGTCCTTATGATATCGGATTTTGTAATGGCAAATCTTCCGCGCAATTTAATTGATGCTATAGAAGTAGAAAAAGAAAAGAATACCGATTTTTATAGCCTTGTAATTGGGACAAGCGGAAACCAGGGAACGATAGATTGTTTTAATCACAACTGGTCTTATAACACAAACGATATTCATGCTTCACGACATTTAGTTGAACAACTGCATTCCATAAAAATGCGCCCCGCAAGTCAAGGAAAATCCGATAATGCCGACAAATAAAAACGCTTTCTTGCGAATAAGAATTCTTGACGGGCTGCTTTCGGAAAGTGCTGTTCGACATTATACGATGTCGCAAATGATTGAATTATGCAATAAGAAACTTAAGGATTCTGACGAAGAAATAGTTGGTCGTCGATGCATAGAAAAAGACCTTAAATTCATTCAGGAAGTATTCGGAACAATAGAAAAGACCCGCTCTGGAAAGAATACGATTATACACTATGCTAATAGAACTGATAGTATTTTTAACCAAAAAATATCTTCATCCGAATTAAAATTATTGCAAGCTGTTATACGTACAGTAGGCCAAATGGATGGTCTAGAAAACTTTGGTTTTTTGGGGAAGTTAGAAGAGTCAACAGAAAATCCCAAGCATCCATCCATTATTTTTGAAAAAAATGAATTTTTAAGTCGGCGCGACTTATTGCCCAAATTAATTAGCTTTATTGAACGCAAAAAAACTATAGAAATTGAGTACCACCCTATTCATAGTAAAAAAATAAATAAAATTGAGTTGTATCCGCAATTGCTAAAACAATATAATGCTCGATGGTTCTTGTTTGGACTAGCAATGGATAAAAAGAAAATTTTGACTTTTTCTTTGGAGCAACTAGATAATGTTAAAGAATCTTCTAAGAAATATGAATCCAGCAAAATTGACTGGAATGAGTATTTTGATGATATGATTGGGGTTTCAAAAAAAGACAACGAAAAACCTCAAGAAATTATTTTTTGGGCTTCGAAAAAGGAATGCACTTATTTGGAAGGAAAACCCATTCACGCCTCTCAAAAAATGCTGAAAAAAAAGAATGCTGATGAAATGCGACAAAAATATCGCATTCCTGAAGACGGTGGAAATTTCTTCAGCATAAATTGTATTGTCAATTTTGAATTGAAAAGAGAAATGGCTTCAAAATTTGGAGAAAGACTCGTTCTTGAACCAGAATCGTTGAGAAACGAAATTATTGACGATGTGAAAAAGATGATGGATCGATATGGTGAAATAAAACCCGTACACTAATACTGACCCTCAAAAAAACTTATATTCCCTATTATGGACACGGAAAAGAAAATAGCCCTGATTATCGACTGCGACAACGCCAAGGCGGACGCCATCTACGGCATTATGGAAGAACTCTCCAAGTTCGGGGAGACGAGCATTCGCAGGGCATACGGCAACTGGAAAGGGAGCAACCCTTGGGAAGAAGTCCTGCATCCGTTCGCGATTCAGCCGATACAGCAGTTCCCCTACACGAAGGGGAAGAATGCGACCGACCTCGCGATGACTATCGACGTGATGGAACTCCTGTTTACGGAGAGCGTCGACATTTTCGCCATCGTGAGTAGCGATTCGGATTTCACACCGCTTGCCATGAAACTCCGGGCCAAGTCAAAACAGGTCATCGGGTTCGGCGAGGAAAAGACGCCGCAGCCGTTCATCGACTCGTGTAATTCTTTTATCTATATCGACAAGTTCAAGAAGCCGACCGAATCGGACGATGCGACAAACAACATTGAACCTCTTGATCGCAACAAGCTGCGCGGTAATGCGAAAATCATGAACGCTATCCGCAAGGCAATCAGCGAAGAGGCCGACGAAGCGGGCTGGGCAATTGCATCCAAGATTTCACAGCAAATCAACCGCCAGATTTCGCTGAGTCCCAAGAATTTCGGCTATGCCAAATGGCCCGCCCTTATCCGCGCCACGGAGTACTTCGAAGAAGGAAAGAATTCCAAGGGGCAGCAAGTCTTCCGCATCAAGAAGAAATAGTATCCCATTTCTTCTTCCGCACGCTCAGCATTGCTAAAACAGTCAATTTTTACATCGTTTTAGCAATAAAATGGAGAAAAAGTGCTAAAACGATATATTTTTCAATCACTTTAGCACTTTTTTAACAAAAAAATGCTATTTTGGGAGTATGGAAAAGATTGTCGGAAGATTAGAAGAGCAAAAACTGCTCCTTTCGTTAAAGGACAGCCCTAAAGCTGAATTCGTCGCCCTTTATGGCCGCCGGCGCGTCGGGAAGACGTTTTTAATAAACCAGCTCTTCGGAAGCGACTTTGCATTCAAGATGACGGGAGTCCTTGACGGATCCCTAAAGGATCAACTAGCTGCATTTTCCGACTCCATGGACGATTTCGGTTACGACATGGAAGAAAAGCCCAAGGACTGGATGGAAGCTTTCAAGTTGCTAAAAAGAGCCTTGAAGCCCCGCGTCGAAAGTGGGGCTCCATGCGTCATCTTTTTGGACGAACTCCCTGCAATGGACGCGAAAAAATCCGGCATCGCCAAGGCTGTCGGTTATTTCTGGAACAGCTGGGCATCTCTGTTCAGTAACGTCACCTTGATTGTCTGCGGCAGTGCTACAAGTTGGATGATTACAAATATTGTCGATAGCAAGGGCGGCCTTCACGACCGCATCACGCAAGAAATTCACATTCATCCGTTCTGCTTAAAAGAAACCGAAGAGTACTTTAACGAAAACGGATTCCAATGGAATCGCGATATCATTTTGCAGGCCTATATGGCGTTTGGCGGCATCCCCTACTATCTGAGCCTTCTCTCTCCCAAGGAAAGCTTTACGCAGAATATCGACAGACTTTTCTTCGGTCCTGATGAAAAAATGCGCCGCGAGTTCAAGCGCCTTTTTGCAACACTTTACAATCGTCCAGAAGGCTACATTGAAATTGTCAAGAAACTTTGCGAAAGCAAGCACGGCGTAACTCGTAAGGAACTCGCCGAATCACTCAAGGTTTCGAACAACGCATTCCTTGGCAAAAAGCTAGACGACCTTGTACATTGTGATCTGCTGCGTAAGATTCCCGTTCGCGAAAAGAAAATCAAGAAAAATGATTTCGTTTTTCAACTGGCGGATTTCTTTTGCATTTTCTGGTTGACGTTTATCCAAAAGGCCGAACTGGAAAACAATTATTGGCAGCACCACATCAACACTCCGGAAATCAATACCTGGATGGGCCTGTCGTTTGAACGCATCTGCATGTCGCACATTCAGCAAATCAAAAAGGCTTTGCGAATCGACGGCATTTCAACAATCAGCTATGCTTGGCGCAGTAAAAAATCTACACCAGGAGCGCAAATCGACTTGGTGATTGAACGAGCGGACAAAATCGTCAACCTTTGCGAAATCAAATACAGCCAGACACCTTATTCTATTGACAAGGACGAATACCAAAAGTTGCTGAATCGCAGGGAGGCGTTTTCCAAGGAAACGGGACTTCGCCATTCACCCTGGATTACAATGATTGCAAGCGAAGGTCTTTCGCAAGGAATGTATTCCGACATTGCGCAAGGCGTCGTTACGAAGGACGGGCTGTTCGGTTAAAGACTAGAAATTATTTAACCCAAAATAGGGTTTTAATGCACAGGTTCAAAGTGAAGGCAACTATTTCCATTTTGAAACTAGTCAAAAATGGTATAAATGTCCAATAAAAATCTAGATAGGTTTTTATTTTGAGCATCATGCAAAAAAAGGAGTTTTAAAATTTAAGCAGTGACTACCATTAACCTTTACACATCCTTCCCGCTGCGGGCGAGGTATGCTAGCACGATGAACGCGCCTGCTATGATTCCTATCAGTGGCAAGTCTGCTTGACCGCGCAGGAACATTTTCAAGAAGCGCACCATTTGCGACGACAAAAACGCATACCCGGCGCTGCATAGCAGCACGAATAGTGCGAACCGCCCTAAGAAGGGGATGCTGCGGGTGATTTTCTTGAAATAATTGTTGATGGCGGCTCCGTAAATCATCAACAGCGTCGCGACAAGGCCCACGGATATGGAATCCAGGTGGAACCTCAAATAATTCGCAAATTGGTGAATGTAGACCGACATACGTTATAGATATAACATTTTTTTGCCAGAATGTTCACCTAAATTCGTTTTCTGTTTCCTGCGCGAACCAGAAATGCTTATTAATTTCACAAAAAATCAAGCCCTCAAGTTGTATATTTATTTTGAAATAATTATAAGGTGGTATTTATGCTAATAGAAAAGATCGCATCCCCTGCCGATGTGAAGAAGATGGACATGGAAAGCCTGAAGGCACTCGCGGCCGAAATCCGCACGGCGCTCTTGAACAAGATTTCCAAATGCGGCGGGCACCTAGCGCCGAATCTCGGTTTTGTGGATGCGACTATCGCTTTGCATTACGTTTTTGAATCGCCCAAGGACAAGATTGTCTACGATGTAAGCCACCAGAGCTACACCCACAAGATTCTGACAGGCCGCGCCGAAGCGTTCCTGGATCCTGACAAATACTGGAGCGTCACGGGCTACACCGAACCTTGCGAAAGCGAGCACGACCACTTCATGGTGGGCCATACATCGACATCGGTAAGTCTTGCGCTCGGGCTTGCAACGGCCCGTGACATCAAAGGTGAGAAGGGCAACGTGATTGCCGTAATCGGCGACGGTTCGCTCAGTGGCGGCGAAGCATTTGAGGGGCTTGACAATGCGGGCGAATACGCGACGAACTTTATCGTGGTGGTGAATGACAACGAGATGTCCATCGCCGAGAACCACGGCGGGCTTTACGGGAGCCTCGCGGAACTCCGCGCCACGCAGGGCAAGAGCGAGAACAACTATTTTAAGGCACTTGGGTTCGATTATCTGTATGTGGAACAGGGCAACGACATCGAATCGCTCATCGCCGCATTCAAGCAGGTGAAGGATTCAACGAAACCCGTGGTGGTTCACATCCACACGCTCAAGGGCAAGGGCTACAACTTTGCCGAAAACGCGAAGGAAGGTTTCCACTGGACGGCTCCTTTTGATATTCCGAGTGGCGTTGTGGATTGGGGGAGCGGCGAATCGTATGGCGGCATCCTCGGCGATTACCTGATGAAGAAAATCAAGGCCGACCCGAAGGTGGTCGTAATCCATTCCGCTGTGCCTGCGGGCATCGGGTTCTTTGCCGAGCAGCGCAAGGAAGCGGGCAAGCAGTTTATTGACGTGGGCATCGCCGAAGAGCATGCGGTAGCGCTCGCCTCTGGCCTTGCGAAGGGCGGAGCAAAGCCTGTGTACAGCACGCACGGCACGTTCATCCAGCGCACCTACGACCAACTTTCGCAGGACCTGTGTGCAAACAACAACCCAGCAACGATTCTCGTGACCATGTCGGGCGCCGACGGCATGAACGATACGACGCACCTCTGCATTTTCGATATTCCGATGATGTGCAATATCCCGAACTTGGTGTACCTTTGCCCGACTTGCGTGGAAGAGGCTATCGCCATGATGGATTACGCCATCGACCAGACGGAACGCCCGATAGCTATCCGTATCCCGAATGGCGTGACGCATCGTAGCGTGGAATTTGACAAGGATTACTCTAAGCTGAATACGTACAAAGTTGACAAGCGCGGTAGCAAAGTGGCGCTGATTGGTCTCGGCAGTTACTATGCCCTCGCCGAAGATGCTGCTGCAGAACTTGCGAAGCATGGAATCGATGCAACGATTGTCAACCCGCGTTTTGCGACGGGCATCGATGAACAGATGCTCGCAGGTTTGTGCGCCGACCACCAGGTGGTCGTGACGCTCGAAAACGGCGTGATTGATGGTGGTTTCGGCGAGAAGATTGCACGGTTCTACGGCCCTCGCGATATGAAGGTGCTCGTGAAAGGCCTCAAGAAGGAATTTTACGACAAGGTGCCCTACAACGAACTGATGGAAAGGAACCACCTCACGCCACAGCAAATTGCAGAAGATGTACTGGCAGCGCTGAAATAGTATTTTCGGAAAATTATATTTCAAGTATGTCCGTCTCGCGGCACATATTCCATTTTGCATTCCCCGCGCTCCTGTGCGGAGTGTTTTCGCTTGCGGCAGGGCCGTTCGTTGCAGAGGCGAATGCCGCAGGGATCGCGGGTGTGTTCGATGCGGGTTGGACCACAGCCTATCAGTCGCAAGATTCAATCACGCACATGCACCAGCGCTTGCACGCGCTCGGGATGGACGAGGTCGTGTTGCAGTACGCCGCCGTCGAGGCGACACACCTGTACTATCCTTCGCAACTCGATTTTTTGCAGAACACGCAATACAAGAATAACGAGCTTTTCCCAAAGAGCATCGAAGCGGCAAAAACCGCAGGCACAAAAATCTGGCTCGGGCTCTATTACAATGGCGAAAACTGGTACACCCCGCCGACCGCCGAGCAGCTCGATACGCTCGCATCAAGGAACCTGAAGGTACTTGAAGAAGTCTACTCATTATACGGGAACGATAGCGTTGTTGAAGGAGTGTACATCCCGCAAGAGATCGCGCGTTATTACTGGGACGGACTGCGCGATGATTCGACTCCGGAAATGCTCACGGAACATTTTTTGAAGCCGATTACTGAAGCCGCACAGGCGAAGGGCTGGAAGGTGATGGCAGCTCCGTTCTACAACCAGAATTTAGAAACGCCCGAGAAGTTGCAATCGTTTTTCGAGAAACTCTTTGCCGCAGGATTCAAACCCGACATTATCGCCGTGCAGGATGGCATTGGCGCAAGTGATGCAGGCAAGCCCCATGCCGAAACCGCGACTGTGGGCAACTACGAACGTGCGGTGGCTCAGGCCTGCAAAAAGTACAGCATCGATTTCTGGGTGGACATGGAACTGTTCCGCACCGATGATTCGCACGCGCTCGCCGACAGCGCAAGAATCTCGGCGCAGCCAAAATGTGAAAAGGTACGGGAAATAAGGCAAAAATTACCTAAAATAGGTTACCTATTTTAGGTAGTTTCTTCAGTTTCTGGAAATAGAACTTGGTTTCTTCCACATTGACAAAGAACGTGGCGATGCACACCACGAAGAACGTGTTGAAAACGAGTCCGATAACGGCATTGCCGATATAGATGCCGCCAAACATGTACTCGCGGACGTATGCGAAGGTATTCCACAGAATCTGCACGAACGCAATCAGCGCATAGACTTTCAAGGCAAGCGAATTCTTCTTGGCTATCGCAAAAATACCCACCGCAATCGAAACGACCACCAGCGCAATAGAAAACCAGGAAAGCGATTGCACAAAACCGCTTGCCGTTTTCGTAAAGTAGCTCAACAGAATCTTGAGCAAATCGTTCGCGCCATCGACAATAAAGATGACCGCACAGAAACGGAGCAGTCCAAGGTTCAGGCCTTTTTCTTCAATCGCCGTCTTCTTCAAACCGATAAAGAACGTCGTGATGCACAGGACAAGGGAAAGGTTCACGAAATTATTGACGAGCGCATTCAAAATCGCACCGATTCCCAAACCCATCGATGAATAGGTATAAGGGATTACCACGGCACCAATGAGCCGTACCGCAATCGAAAGCACGGAGAGAATCATCAGAAAAATAGGCGTCTTTTTAACAAGCGAGGCAATACCCGCAGCTATGCCGAGCATACCCATCACAATTGAGCCCATATAGCCCGCCATGAGCGAATCGTCCGACATCCCGGCCGTAAGCAGCTGCAACAACAGCCCTGCAATAGTATTCAGCCCGCTCACGATAAACACGGCGGAGCAAACACGAAGCAACGATTGATTCATAAGCAGGCCTCCATTTCATGTAATACTAGAATAAATATGAAATTGAAATATTTGTTTGCCAATGGATCGGTTCTATATAAGATGAATAAAAAACGGTCTCTCCAGTACTTAGTTGAATATGGTCCAACAAAAATAATGTCACCCCAACATACTGCGAAAGAAGGAATGGAAAATCTATCGATATGTCATAGTCTTCAGGATAATTGACATTCTCTAAATACAGCGATCTCCTATATAACCATGGTTGATATAATCCAGTTGAAAAATTCAAGGAGAAGATTTCTGTAACAAAAATACTTGAGAACATATATATTCCATAATTTGCATTATGGTAGGAATGTTCCTCTTGAAATTTACCATTATCGTCTTCGGCTCCATTTGGTGATTCATAAAAGTAATCACCAGAATAGCTGGCATCGTCTTTAGAATATCCTATACGTAAACCAAATCCAAATTCTCCATATAACGCATTAATTCCTGCAAATAGAATTACAGATGGATAAGGTTCTATAGCTAAACGTGCTCCCCCGTCATAGATTTCCTTTTTACAAAAAAATTCTACCGATCCGCTAAATGGATTCTTTTGTAAAACATAGTTGATATTATTATTCTTTGTCTTTTTCTTGTCAGATTTTTCTTTTTCATATTTCTCTAGGGAAAATGTTTCTTTATCTTCAATGCTATATGACATTGTTCCCCTGATATAAAATTCATCTGGGAAAATGTATGTTCCCGGCCCCCAAAAAGGCTTAGGTGGATTAACATCAAAGGAACCCTCTTTAATATTGGCCGAATACGTAGCGCATCCATACAGCAAAAAGAGCAACGCCAAAAGAATTGCGCACCGCCAAATTGGACCTATTTTAATCTCTGGCAAACCCACAAATAAAAACTAGATAAATATTCACCCTTCCATACAATGTTTTTTCTACCAATACTCGTCAATCGCCTTTTCTAGGTAATGCGCAGAGACTCCTGCGCTGACAACACCTGTAGTAAAAGAAACGCCAGAGCCAATCAACATGTACTTGAAATAAGGCTGATCCTGCACAAGCCCATATGCAAGCAAGATCCCGCTCAAGCCCCCAAATACGTATGCAACTCCCATAAGTACATTCGAAACCTTGGCGGAATGCCTGGAATTTTCGTTCGCAAGCAAAAGTCGCCTTATCTCGGACAAATTGTCTACGGCCTTCCCGTCTAGGTAATATTGGTTACCAAAAAATAATTCATAATCATAATAAATCACATGATGTTCGATTGCAGTTTCTTCTATGTCGTTTTCCTGCGACAAGGAATCTATGGAAGCAGGTATTACTTGTGCAAATAAAGCGCAAGAAAACAGAAGAACGATTTTAAGCACATTACTCATACGAATACATCAATTTTAGAAAAATACCCCCGGCCATCATGGTCGGGGGTAATAATGGATGACACTCGCGGATTATTTCACGAAGGCGTTGTAGATGGCCTTGATGGCCTTCTCGGTATCGGCTTCGTCAACACCAGTAATGATGTTGATCTGCGAAGAACCCTGGTCGATGATGCGGACGTTCACCTTGTTCTCGGCGAGAGCGGTAAACAACTTTGCAGCCACGCCGATCTTGTTCGTCATGCCGTGACCCACGGTAGCGATGAGGGCGATACCCGGGAACACCTTGATACGGTCGGGGCGCATCTGCTGCGTGATGTCTTCGAGGACCACATCCTGCACGGCGTCGAGAGCCTTAGAGTCCACCACGATGCTCATGGAGTCGATGGCGCTCGGGCACAGTTCGTAGGAGAGGCCTTCGCTTTCGAGCACGGCGAGCACGCGGCGACCGAAACCGACTTCCTTGTTCATCATGGACTTCTCGATGTAAATCATGGAGAAGCCCTTGCGGCCGGCGACACCCGTAATCGGGAGCTTCGCTTCTTCCGGAGTGGGGCCGATGATGGTGCCAGCGTCTTCGGGGCGGTTCGTGTTGCGGATGTTGATAGGAATCTTCTTCGCGCGGCACGGGGCTATGGATTCGTCGTGAAGCACAGAAGCGCCGGAGTAGGCGAGTTCGCGGATTTCGCGGTAGCTCACGTATTCGATGGGCAGCGGATTTTCCACAATGCGCGGGTCAGCCATGAGCATGCCCGAGACATCGGTCCAGTTCTCGTACTTGGCGGCATCAATGCCGTTAGCGAGGATGGCGCCCGTAATGTCGGAGCCGCCACGGCTGAAGGTCTTGACTTCGCCACGGAGGTTTGCACCATAGAAGCCCGGCAGCACGTAGAGCTGGTTCTCGTCGGAGAGCGTCTTTGCGATGTCTTCGTAGGTCTTCGGGACAATGCGGTACTTGTCGTCGAAGGTAATCAGTGGGAAGGTGTCGACGAAGTTTGCGCCCAGGTACTTGGCCATGAGGCGTGCGCAGAGGAATTCGCCACGGCTCACGAGGAAGTCCGTGCTGACGGATTCGGGCTGGTTCTTCAGCTTGTCTTCAAGGCTGTCGAGGTCTTCGGTCAGCTTGTCTTCGAGACCCAGGTCCTTGCAGATTTCGTCATAGCGCTGACGGATCAGGTTCCACGGCGTCGAAAAGTCGAGGCCCTTGGAGGCGAGGTCGTAGGTGCTGTAGAGGAGGTCGGTAAGCTTCGTCTCTTTGGGATTGCGCTTGCCGGGGGCGGAAACGACGATGACCTTGCGGTTCTTGTCGGATTCAACGATGGCCTTGATCTTCTTGAACTGGCCGGCATCGGCGACAGAGCTGCCGCCGAACTTGCATACGATTCTTTGACTCATTTTTTCCTTTCGGGCCACCAAACCTCTCAGCTTCGAGCGCAATCGCTTTCCTCGCGACCGTCGTGCCCAAGCCTACCCATCTGGCCAGCCACTTGGTTTTTGTGTCTATGTCTGCGACAGAAAATTCTATCGCGCGGAGCAAAATTTAGAAAAAATGGCAAATCACGGCAAGGTTTTACCCCAAAACGCCTAAATTGGGCCGGATTGGCAAAGTTCCTGCACAAATTATCATGTATTCTTATGCACTTTAGATAGTTTTATGTTATATTAACAAAAACGATTTTAAGAAGGATTTTTTCCCATGAAAAAGGCCCTGTTCGCCATTACAATTTCACTTGCCTTTGCCGCTTGCGGGGATGACAGCTCGTCCGTCAATAGCGACACATCTTCGCCCAATGCCAACGATGATCCAAACACGACATCGTACACAATTAAGGTTGACGAGGCTCAACAACTAATAATACGAACCATTGATCACCTATCTTCAAATTTATGCATTCAAGAAAATAATTCTTGGATATGGAAATCCTTGGATTTTTCCGCTCAAACAGATACTTTAAGATACGAATTTCGTGGAGATACTCTGTTATTATACGAACTTAATATGAACGAAGGTCTCGAATACATTGGCGGTACAGGAGGGAATCTCTATGGAACTTGGAAAAACACGCATTGTTCGTTTAATAAAAGAGACAGTACGACGTCATGCCCAAGAGTTCAGCAATTCTTTGAAGCAGTCGCCGAAATTTCGCCAAATAAAATAACAGCAAAAAAAATTATCTCCTATGAACTATTCTCTTCCTTAACAGATTCCACAGACTTCATGAATTCTTCTTTTATGGATGATATATATATCATCCTTAGTGGAGGTTCCGACTATAATGATGAAATTGCAAGAGAGATTATGTTAGAAAAAGAAAAAGAAGGTATTCCCGAAAAATATGGCGTGAATATCATCGAAAATTCCAAAAGAGAACAAACTTTTTCTTTGCACGACAAAAGATATACCGTCACGGTAAGAAAAATAGAGCGATCAATGATTTCTTTGAATGGAATCAATAATGAATTCAGTATCGATGTATCAGATGAAAATACCGTTTGCAATGTCATTTATATTTCAAAATGGATGACAAAAGAATTGTGCTCCGATAATTATAAAGAATATTATAAAACAAGTTCAATAACCGACATTGATAATAATGAATACAGGTGTGCTCACACATATTTTATTTCCAACGATAGAGAATTCAAAGAATGTCTCCGCGGAATCGCTGTGACAGGCCCTTAACCACTCTAAAAATTATCTAAATATTCTATCATGAAAAAAATTCTCCTTGCCATTACAATTTCACTTGCCTTTGCCGCTTGCGGGGATGACAGTTCTTCCAATGCCAATGGTGATTCTTCATCGAATGTTGATTCAAAAGACACGCCTATCGCTGACGGCAATTCCTCTGGCAATGAGAAAACCACCTCGGACAGTGACGATATCACGATTAACATTTCAAGCCATGCTTTTGTTGATGAAGAAAACCACATTCTGGCAATAACTGCCGACGAGAAAAATGCAGATTTGTGCGTGAAGGATGGCGACGCCTATACTTGGAAACCGATGCCGGTTTACAAGACCCCTGATTCCGTCAAGTACGAATTCCATAACGACACCCTGATGTTCTTCAACATCCGCAACGGGGAAATAGACAAAAGCGCAGAAGTACTCGTTGGCGGCACGCCGGGAAATATCTATTCCAAATGGACCTTTACAGGATGCCTGTACTATGCCGAAACCCAGGAATTGAAATGGTGCGAAGACGACTATACCTACATACATCCTTTCATTACGCTATCGGAGGATCGCTTCGTCTTTACCATCTTATGGCATTGGAAAAAATTTCTTGCGGACAAGAGCGATTACATGAACTCCGCCTTCATGGAAAGCCTGTACAGCAATTTGAGTGGAACAAAAGCGAGCATCTACGGCGCCCTTATCTTTTATCCAGACACTTCTTTCGAGGGTAACGCCATAGATCACAGCACCATTAATATCATAGATAAAAACAAAACGGGCGAAACCTTTGAGCTGGGCGGCAAAACCTTTACGGCCAAGGTTCTCCAAGCCGATTTAACTCTGATCCAAACTGGCTACGACAGGGGTTCCACGAATATGGAAGTTCAAGTGGAAGTAACGGACGGCAAAACGACGTGCAATCTTGCCTATCAAAAAAAATACCTGGATGAATCCTTGTGCAAGGCCGAAAATGCAGAATTTTTTAACACCGCTGATTGGAAAGACGATGATGGTAATGAATTCATTCATGCGTACAACTTTGAAAAAACCAACAAAGCTGAATTCAAAAGTTGCATCAAAAGCATTGCCGTTCAATAAGAGTCCTTGCTATTGTAAAAATTTCAATGCGATTGTAAAAAACATAATTTTTTTGGGACAAATTTTCTTATAAAAACGTCATATAACGTAGAAGTTATATGAACTCGCACGAATCCATGTTACGCATTGCGGCAGACTCCGATATTTCGGTGCTTTTGCTTGGGGAGTCCGGCTCCGGCAAGGAAGTCGCAGCGCAGTTTATCCATAATCACAGCAAGAGGGCAAGCGGCCCTTTTGTTGCGCTTAACTGTGGCGCTATCGCGAAAGGGCTTGCCGAAAGCATCTTGGAAGGGTACCGCAAGGGCGCATTCACCGGAGCTTCCGAAGAACGTCTCGGTATCGTGCGTTCAGCGAATCATGGTACGCTCTTTTTGGACGAAATTGGCGAAATGCCGCTCGAAACACAGTGCAAGCTCCTGCGAATATTGCAAGAAAGGACGGTTACGCCCATTGGCGACTACGAAGCTTTCCCGGTAGATTTTCGGCTCATCTGCGCCACAAATCGGGACCTACGCTCAGACATCTGCGCAGGCAAATTCCGCGAAGATCTCTTTTTCAGGATAAACGTTTTCCCTGTAACTATCCCGCCTCTCCGGGAGCGCGCCGATTTTGAAAACATTGCCAATGACTTATGGTACGATGCCCAAAAGATTTATTCTGCTATCCCTAATGCATCAAAACAAGGTAGGCGTTTTGACGAATTCGAAATGTTCCTGCTCAAATCCAAACAATGGCCTGGAAATATTCGCCAACTCAAAAATGTGATACAGCGTTATGCACTGCTCAAGCCGCACGGTTATTCGCTCACGGGAATCCTCGACGACGAATTCTCGAAACTGGCCGCAGGAGAAAAGGGGCAGCCTTACGATGCACGGATGCACGCTCCAGAATGGGAAATCATCGAGAAGGCAATCAAGTGCTGTGGCGGCAACAAGAGTCAAGCCGCACAGGTACTTGGCATAAGCAGGGGTTCGCTTTCTTACCAAATAAAAAAGCGCGTCACCGACGCGCCGCAAACAGATTCCGCGAGGAATTAGAACTTCATGCCCAGCGTAAAGAGATGGTTCCCGGCATTGAATGCCTTGCGGGGGCTGTAGCCGTAGTCAAAGACGATGGCACCGAATGCTAGGCCAACACCTGCGCTTATCGCATCCTCAGTATCTGGGCGAATGGCGTAACCGCCACGCAAGTAGAGGATTTCGTAGAACGAGAGTTCGCCGCCAAATAACCACTGCGGATCGGTATCGGAACGGCGGTAAGCATCGGCCGAAAGACTCAAGATCCAGTTTTCATTGAACGGAATCGTTCCCGTCAAGCCGGCCTGCAAAGCCATCGGCGGATAGTTCTTCTCGTCAATATACTTGGTCGCATAGCCCGCATTCGTGAGCGTTGTGGCAAAGGCGAGATAGCGGTTCACGCGAAACGATCCGCCCAAGTCACCCGCAAAGAGGTAACCGGTCTCGTCGTCGATGGTCTGGCTAGCAAAGCGGCCGGAAAAAGCCCAATTGAAAACTTTATTGTGGCTACCCAACCCAGCCTGCAATGCCCAGGCATAGGCGCCAAACTCGGATGTCGGATTTCCGTCTTCGTCGTAACCCTTCAGGTCGTCATAACCCAGGTACTCGAGAGCGAAGGAAGTCGCATACTTTTCCCAGAACGGGAGCCCATAATAGACAGAAGTGTAGCTCCCCGCATTGGCCTCGTCAAAGACAATCTGGTTGAGTCCTATTTCGGCCTTGTCGGCAACGCTCATGGCGAGCGGGTTGCGCGACACTTCGGACACGCGCCCAGCATCGGCAACACCGGCACCGGACATGGCTGCAGACCTTGCCGACACCGACATAGAAAGGAACTTCATCGTAACATCGTCATTATGCCAATACTCCCCGGCAAAAGCGAGGGAACCAGCAACGAGAGCAAGTGCGAGGGATCTCTTGAACATACGGGGAATAAGATACAAAAAAAAGGGGCTAGAGATTAGGATCTAGGGGCTATGAGGTCGGCGCGTTGCGCCTTTGAGGTGTGAGGGCGCGACCTTCGGTCGCTTTGAGGTATGGGATAGTAGGAAGTGGGATTGTCATTCGCCTTGGTTGTCATTCTATATTAAACTTTAAAGAAAACAGCAGAGCGGGTGGATAAAGGCGG